>CAKZLL010000267.1 GCA_937125475.1 uncultured Saprospiraceae bacterium
TTCTTTTGGCTCTAAAGCCGCCTGACAATCAATCCCTTTTTCTGACCTGTCTAGGGTAATGTGCTTTTCAATCACAGCTGCTCCCAATCCAATGGCAATTAAATCGGCTCTTGTACTAAAAAACGTTCCCCCTTCTGTATGGTCATGATAGCCTGTTGGCAAATCAAAAACCTCTTGCAAAAGCTTTACTCTTGAGATATTAAGGTCTTCAATCTTGGTGGGAAAATTTTGTACACCGTGCATCAAAACCACATCTTTTCCGTTATTTTCTTTGACAAGTGTCAGAGCATTAGCAATTTCTTCAATCGTAGATGCACCTGTTCCCAAAGTGAAAGGTATTCCAGTTTCTGCTGTTGCAATCAAACTTTCCGGATTACCCAAATCGGACGAGTTTAATTTTATACCGTCAGCTTTGAGTTTCTGTGCCAACTTAACACTTGGAATATCGTAAGTACAGACAAAAACATCAATTGCCTGTTTTTTGGCATAAAAAAACAGCTCTGTCCATTGTTCTTCTGTAAAAGCTATTTTTTCAAGAATAGCATAAACTTCATGATTTGGCGTTACGACATGGTCAGTGAAAAAAAACTGTAATTGAATAGCATCAGCCTGTGCTTTAACCGCAACATCAATTAGTTTTTTGGCTTTTTCAAAATCACCATCATGAGCACAAGCCATTTCTGCAATAATATAAGCCGCTTGTTCATTGGCTATAAATTTATTATTAACATAAATATTTAATTGCCCTTTTCGACGAACTTGTTCAATCCATTGCGCATAATCCGTGAAAGCTTTGAGCGCTTGAATAGTAGCTTGAGTTGAGCCAAAGTATCCTTTTCCATATTTATTTTGCGAAATATTATTCAATAAATCATTAACCATTGGCAATAAATCTTCTCGTTTTTGTTGAATAATCGCCTGCGCAATCACTGCCCACGTTTCCACATTTCGAGAACGCCCATAAGAATAAGTCAAGGTGCTTTTAGTATTAATATTAACAATACCTTTATTATTTACCTCTTCCACTAAAATGTCTAAAGCTTCTCTCGCACGGTCTTTTTTTCCAGTATGCCAATTTGACATTACCGCCAATGGCAAGCAATACCAATCTTTAGTTTCAATGGCTTTTTGAGTAGCTTGATCGACTTCTGCATCTACGTTAATTGCCCCGTAAACACTCATTGCATAAGTTACATAAGTATTATGAAGTGCCGTCGAATTTCGATAACCATAATAAGAACCTTTTTTCCAACCGCCTTTTCCATCTCGTTTATTAGATAACCAAATCGCTGTTCGATCTATCATTTCTTGGCTTACTCGGCTATACACTTTTTTCATATCCATAAATTCTAATAAGCCATACGCCGTCAATCTTTCATCAGCAGGGTTTTCACCATACCAATCGAAACCACCTCCATTACACTCATAACCAGCTAATTTCACATAAGCTTTCGCCAAATAAGCTTTTGCTTTATTACGCGTTTCTTTATCCCTAACTTTCATTTCGTCCATGAAACGCAAAACATAAATATTAGGATAATTAGAAGAACTCACTTGCTCAAAGCAGCCGTGTGGCTCGCGAACCATACTCGACACACCATCCATCAATTCGCCTACAATGCTCGGATAAGCTTGGATCGAGCCTTTTAGTGAACCTTGTTCAAATTCATCTATTTCAAAAGAATAAGATTGTTTTAATTCGTCATCGCCAGAAATCGTCACACCTGTTTCAAATCCTTTGGCTTCCACATCTATCCTTTTATGAAAATACTCAAACGAATTAGACGTTTCGATAGAAAAATAGATATACTTATAAGTAACAATATTTCCAGCTTTCAATTTTACTTTTTGATTAATAAAATCATTTGCACCAATAGTAACGCTAGTCGCTTCATTTGATGCAAATTGAAAATAATTCGCATTATTTCCTAACTGCTTAATGTTTACCGAAATTGGAGCATTTGTATTATTTTTCATCAAAACAGAAGCTGTAAACTCATCTCCAATCGTTACTTTACTAGGTGTTTTGACTTCAATATTTAGAGGGTTAATACTTGCAAAAGTATATTCATTTCGTCCGACTTTTCCTTGATCACCAATTCCTTCCACAATCGCTCTAAAAGTCGTGCTTTCATCCGAACAATAAAAAGTAGTCGAAGCCAGACCATTATTACTCGTTCTCAAAAGTGGCTGCCAAAATAAGGTTTTCCTAAAATCATTCCGACGAGTTGTTTTAGTTCTAGCATAACTAGGCGCATAGAATTTTTTACCATAATAAGGTCGAGTATAATTACCAAAACTCATTCCCAAACTAGGCACATCCCAAGAATTAATATTCATATCCATCGAATAACCAATATCAGATGCCGTTGATGTACCATATCCTACAACAACCATTTCAGACATAGAAGAAACGCTTTGTACAGTTATTGCAGTATTATATTCTTTAATATTCTCGGCTTGAACACTTACAAGACTACCTGCTAATGCATTATTTATTGTACTTCTTGGTGCTGTCGGAACATTAACTATTGCTATTGGAATCTCTCTTTTTTCCATTTTTTTTGCTTTAACGATTTGTTTATTCCCCTTTAAAGCTTGGATATTGACTGATTCCTCCTTCGATTTGTTGAGTACAGGAATATTATATTGAAAATAGTTTTTAACCGCAATTTGAGTTGATTTAAGCCCTTTGTATTTCGTAGTAATTTTAATCTTATCTTTCTTCAAATTTTCTTTTGTTAAAAAAAAGGTAAACAACCCATTCTTATCTGTTTTAATGGTATTCTCTTTATCACCTTCAATATAAACCTTAACATTTTCAATAGGTGTACTATTCAATCTCACCGTACCACGCAATACATATTGATCTTTTGGGTATTTAATTTTAGATTGCCAATCTTCTTGATTTGCTATAATTTCTCGCCAATTAAATTGTCTCCAACCATTAGTCAACATCACAAAATCCAATGCTTGCGCGGCTTTTTTTTCTTTTTTATCAAAGTAAAAATTAGGCTGATGCACTTTCCCTCGAAGCTCCGAACTCATCAACAAATAAGATAAAATATTGTCTTGTTTATCGTCAATAAAAGTGTGTTGTTTGTCTTCTACGACTGCTAACGAAAAATCTCCTGCAACGCCCTTTCCTGTTTCATCGGTCACTTCCAAACTCAATCTTACTCGTTCGCGGGGCAAATATTCTTTCTTATCTGTAGAAATATCCACTTTAATTTGGCGATGATTATTAATGAAAGTTAGTCGCTCGGTTTGTGGTCGGAGGCGTTCATCAAAAACGGTGAGTTTCATAATTCCAACAGGCAAATCCGCGGTTTTTATATCGTAAATTCCACTTTTTGCTTGATGCAAAGTTTGGCGATGATAGACTTTTCCTCGAATTTCAGCGATGAGATGCAAGGTTTGTGATTTGGAAGGATGAATATAAAAACTGACCTTTTCTTTGTCTTGTTTAACTTTTCTAATACCGATACCTTGCTTTAATATCTTAGGCAAATCAAATGTCTGAACGGCTGGTTTAGTCATTTTGACTTGATATTTTTTGCCTTGTTTTGGCTGAAACTCAAACGCGCCTCTGCCTTGGTAATAGCTTTCAAAATCCGCAACTACTTGATTATTTTCATCTATGACAACGGCTTTGATATCCGCAGGCTTACCATATTCGTTCAATGCCTCGAATGCCACAAGATTGGTCATACCATACATTAAATAACCGCCTTCTGGGAAAAAATTAACCGCAACTTTGTTCAAAACAATCGGAATACTTCTCGAAATACTTTCTCTTCCACCTTCAAATTGAATGATCACATTAATTAATCCATCTTTGGAAGTGAGATTTTGAGGCAACTCAAAATTAATATTCAATTTCCCTTCATGATCGGTTCGAGCATTTTTTGTTTCATAAGATTTGCCAGCAAGCGAGACAACATATTTCACTTCATGATCAATTAATGGCTGATTATTTGGTCTTCTCAGCTCTAATTTTGCAGTCGGCTGATCTCCTGCACTGTAAGCTTCTCGTTCAAATTTTAGTTTCATCAACACTCTAGGCGTGGTTACTCTCTGTACAGTAATCTCTTTTTCAAAATAATGCTTCGTTCCAAAATTACGTAACCAACTCGTATAAGCTCGTATTTTGTAAACTCCTCCTACAATGTCACGTTGTAAACGAAAATTGCCTTTAAAGCTTGCACTCCCCATTTTTTGTACATTTAGTCTTTCAACTAATGCGCCTCTCGGATTGATTAATTCTACAAGAACGATATGGCTTTCCTTGCTTTTTAAGTGCTTATCATTGACTAAATAAGCATTAAACCAAATACTTTCTCCTGGTTCATACAAGGTTCGATCGGTTTGAAGATAAATTTTTTCAAGCGGAAATTTATTCTGATAGGATTGATAAGCGGCTTGAATTGTAGTAGGTAATTCTTGCGAGAAAACGCTACAAAAAAATAGAGAAAAGATGAATAGTACAGTTATCTTTTTCATAAAATATTTTTTGATGATAAATAAAATATGGCGCTCTATTACAAGAGATGCATTTTATTATTCCTTTGGTGGAAGAAATTGGATATAAAGAATATTGCGCTTTGAGTGCGCGAGAATTGTATAGTGATATGCTTGTATTATATAAGAGAGAAAGGTGTTATTACTGTACTTTAAGGAAAAGTTTTTTAACAAAATATTAAGAAAGAATTTTTTATATTTTAAAATTTACACCATAAAATCCTCGCGTATTTGCAGACAAAAAATAAATAATGAAAACTGGATAAAACCAAATTGGAAATTGATAAACTAAATTTGATATATAAACGGGTAAAAAACCTGGCATATTTACTCCTAGTTGAATGTGATAAGAAATATTCATAATTGTAGGTGTAAGAGCATGAAGATCAACATAAAACATATAATAAGTACCAATAACTGATAGCACTACTCCACTGATCCAACAGATAGGTTTTTTTATTAAAAGTATAGCTAAAAAAAGTAAAAGTATAAAATTATGAGAAAGACTAATAGGAATTTCTCCTATCAAATTCAAATACATTCTTGATATCCAAAGTCCCGTAAAAAGTAGAATAAATAAACCATGATAAGGCACATTGAAATATGCTATTATCCCCTTTTTAAAACTATTATTATTAAAAGTGCCTCTCATTATACTTTATAATTCAATAATACCTTCTGGCATTTCAACAAATATTTTTTTATTATCATCATCTAGTTTTTGAACGGTTACTTCATTTAAAGGCAATAAAACTTCTTGATTATTAATCATCACAATCGCTAATTCTTGCTGTGGATATTCCAAAACTTCTTGAATTAATCCCAAACTTCCATCATGTGCGTCAATGATTTCATAACCTGTGCAATGATCATAAAATAGCTCTTGGACGAACTCTTCTACTATTTCTTCTTCTGTTCGTTGTAAATCACTTTTGCGCACATAAACGGTTGAATGACTAATTTTATTCGCTTTTTCGCGCGAATCAATATCATCAAATTTGATAATATTCCAAGTTGCACCACGTAATTTTTCTAAAAAATAAGGTAGGTTATTTCCCTTTATATTTAGAAATAAGACTTCTAAATAATCCAAATCATCAATAAAATCGTCTTCGACAAAAATTTTAATCTCTCCACTTACGCCGTGTGGTTTTTGCGTGTATCCTATTTCTACTAGCTCCTCGTTCATCTCTTTCTACTTAGAAATTTATTACCTAAATTTTATTAATTATAATCAGAAGGAATGATTTCATATTCTAATTCTTCTGCTTTAGTCAATGGTCGAATATTAGCCGAATTATCATAATAACTAATGATTTCTTCTGGTCTGACAATATTCCATCTATCCAAAGTACCATTATTCATTGCGATCAATACGTTTTTATTATCATTAGAAAAATTAGCCGAAGCTATATCTTCATTTGGATCAAAAGAATATAATAATCGCCCTTTCACACCCCAAAGATTCGCAATTCTTGACCGTCCAATTAATACTCGAAAACCATCATTTGAAAACTCTACGGAATTAATCGGATCATATCCATCATAATAAAATTTCCCTAGTGCTTTACCGTTTAAACTCCAAAGTTCGGCAAAACGACTGGTAGAAGAAGTTGTAATGATTTCCTTACCGCTTGGTGAGAATTTAGCAAAATCTAATTTTCCATTAATAATAATTTCCGATTTTTTAGTACCATCTTTTTTCCAAAGATTGACAATTCCGTTAGAAGTTGTGGTCATGATATAATTACCATTAGGCGAAAATTGTGCTTCAATATTTGTTGATTTTGCAGGTCCTTTTCCTCCTGCTAATCCATGTTTATACACAATTTTTTTGTTCGTAAACACATTTAATAAACTCGGTGCTTTACCTTTTCCTAAGGTCAAAATATGCTTTCCATCCCAATGCGGTTTAATTTTAAAATTAGCATCTTCGACCTCAAATTCTTTCAATAATTCAGCCTTTTCATTCCACAACTTTCCTTTTTTGTTTTCAGAAGTTGTTGTAATAAAAATCTTTCCTCCTTTCGGTGAAAACGCAGCAGATTTGAGCGGTGCATCATGCTGTAATGTACCGATAAGTATTCCATCAACATATCTTAATTCTGCTGTATTATTTTCTAATACTAACAAAATGCAATCATTATTAGAAGAAAATAATATATTTTTAATATTCGCTGCTGCTTTAATATCCGCTATAATTTTTCCATTCTCTGTATTTCTAATTTTAATCCATTTCCTTCTAAGAAATAAAGTAGCGATTAATTTTTTATTAGGAGAAAAAATAGCTTTATCAAATTTTTTATCCAGACTTATCTGGCTTCTAAACTCCATACCAAGTCGTTGAATATTTTTTTGTTGTAATTTCGGGTCTATCTGAATAGTTCGTTGTTCCATATAACTTTGAACGCCTTTTTCTTGATATTTATCAAAAATAATTGGCTCAGTTAAATAAGCATTTTGGCAATCAAACAATACTTTCTGCGCTACTAGATTTTTATTCATATTCCAAGAAAGCTTTGCCAAATTATAAGCGACAATTCCTTTGCGAAGCCTTAACGCATTATCCGCTAAGGATGCTAAATATAATGAGCGGGCAATTTTTTGTTGGACAGCCGCTTCCGCAGCTAATTTTCTAGCCGTTTTAGCTTCTTGTTCAGCGCGGATTCTAAGTTCATTGGCTTCTTGTTCAAGCTCTTGCGCCTCTACCGCCATAAGCAATGTTCTTGCCTGATTAGACAATGTTTCTAGTGCTAAATTTCGAGCTTCTTTCTCTGCTTTTTTTGCTCTTGCTGCTGCTTGTTCGGCTTCTTTCTCTGCTTTTTTTGCTCTTGTCGCTGCTTTTTCAGCTCTTTTCGTTTCTTGCCCAGCCCGTCTAGCTTGTTTTTTAGCACGTTCTCCTTCTTGAATAGCAAAACGTCTTTGCTCATTAGCGATTTGAGTTTGTTTTTCTGCTCTATTTCTAGCGACTCTTGCTGCTTGTTCAGCTTCTTTTGCCTCTTCTGCTTTTTGTAAAGCAATGGCATTCGCTTCTTTCGTTTTTTCAAGTGCATTGGTAGTTTGAATTGTGTGATACAAAGCCCATCCCAACAAAGCCAATAAAATAGGTAGGATAATAAATAACAGATTATTAATCAACTTTCGCCCTTCACTTCTAGTAACTTTTTTTCTGGATTTTTCAATAAACTTCTTTTCCTCTTTGGTAATATCAACCGTTGCCAAATAAGGCGAAATATATTCTAAATCCTGTTTTCCAAGCATCACACCCTGCGCCAAATAATAAGCATGTCGTTCTTTGACAAACGATTCTGCTTTGCGTAACATTTTATCCTCTTGCGAAGATTTTTCGTACACTTTTTTAGCTAAAATATCATGTGATAATTCGAATTTCATATCTTTAGTATAATAGATTTTTTTAGCAATAGCTCTATTCCAAAAATTTTGCTAAATCACTAGCCGCCGTACAAGTCTAATGATTGAATGTTTAATACATTATCAATTTTTTACTGTTTATCAGAGAGTTCTCTTAGTATTCTCATCTGTTTAAATCGTTCGATGCAATGATCTATAAATTCAGGAAGAATTTTTTTCCGCTTGGCTAATGACTCCTTTATAATAGAGGTTGTCATTGACTGTTTTGTACCATTGTCTGTTACTAAAGTGAACAAAACATCTAATGGAATACCTTCCTTTTTTGCGCCTTTTTCTTTTAATTCATCTTCAATAACTTCAATTTGTTCATCCAAAAAAGCAGATAAAACATCTTCTAATTCTCCAGTTAGTTCAACTAATTTTGGATCAAAAATGATCTGACCATTTCTTCTATTTGCTTTTTTACTTCTTGCTACATCCTGACGATATAGGCGATCTAAATATACTTGCAAATTTGCCAAGTCAATTCCCTTTCTTGGATCACGAAGATTATCAACAATCATATCAATCGTTTTTTCTTCTTCTCGCATATCTATCTCAAAAGCAGCTGCCGTTTGACTAATCACCTCTTCGATCATTGTCACATTCATCTTTTCAATGCGCTGGCGATTATCAAATAATTCTGGTATAATTTTTTCAAAATCAGACAAATAAGCAATGTATTCTTCTCGCATACTAATCAAGATTTTACATTGCAAACTCTCATCTAACATTTCTTTTATCATTTTGAAAAAATCGGCTTGTTCCTCTTTTGAACCTAGAATAAAAAGCTCTTCAAATTGATCAAAAATGAGATAAATCGGTTTAAAATAATCCAGATAAAGCGAACGAGCGCGTTTTCTCAATGGCAAATCGACTGCTAATTTTCGGATAGAATGACTATGAATAGCTTCATTCACCGAATCAATTAAATGATCTCCACGTCTTACAAAAATAGGCATCCAATCGGCGCTTTCGAAGCGATTTCCCAAACCACAAAGGATCAAGCTCGTTTTGCCAGTTCCCGACGCACCATAAAGTAAGACCAAATTAGTTTCAAAAATTCTATCATAGAGTTCGTCGGTTTCGGCTTCTCGACCAAAGAAAATTTCTTTATCTTCTTTGGTATAAGCATCCAAAAACTTGAACGGACTTTTTATATTATGTAAAGATTTTGTACTAGGCATAATTTCATTGTTTCACTGTTCATTGATTTGTTCCTGCACTACGAAGCGCCATTATCCAACTTTTCCGCCTCAAATGTTTTCCTTTAAGAGATTAAATTGCTCTTTAAGAAGCGCATAAGGCTTTCTTACAGTTGCTTGACTTCGGCTATTTCGACTGCCTCTCATCCGCACTCTTCGGCTTCGGCTAGTCGATTCAGGTGCATCAATATGTCCAGTATTCACTTTGTCCGCATCTTGTTCCAATGCTCGATAGATACTTTGATTAGTCACTAAATACCAATATTCTCCATCTTCATTATAAGCATACATAAATAAATCCATAGCAGTTGCTTTCGCATCTCCAAAGGCATTTTTGTCAATAATAAACGGAGAAAGATTGAGGAAATTATCTATATTTTTTAAATCTCGAACTAATAAAACGGAACGGGTATTCACATAATCATTGTAGGATCTTGGCTTTTTGAAAAGCGTTAAGAAATCCCCTTCTTGTGCATTCAAACGCCCCATATAATGATTAAATTCAGGATCTTTGTGCCAAGGGTTAGCAATGATAATATCTCGAACAGTAATCATTTGATATTTAACTAAAAAAGCAGATTTATTCAAGATAACAGATAAGGCATACTCCGCATCAATGCAAAGTTGATACACTTCATTATCTAAATTAGCCCCATTATCTTTCATTCTACTACGAATTGAATCCAAGAAGAGATAAGAATTATAAAATTCTCCTTTCTCATCCAAGGCTTTCACCAATTCTTCAAATTCTTCTACAAATAACTCCTGTTTAGTTGTTCTAATTTCTTTGACAATCTGTTTGATATGACTAATAAAATCAAAGATTTCAAAACTATCTTTACTCATCGAAAGTGCATCTAAAAAATAAGAGTTAGGCACACAATCTTCTTCTTCTCGTGCTTCTAATACCTGAGCTAATAAAATATACATTAACAATTGCCCCGTCACGACGTAAGTACTAATTATTTGCTCCAAACGCATCATAGTCGGTTGATTCATATCCGAATCATTAGAAACCAATCTGCGGATCTGTGCACCAATAGGCCAAGGAAAATACTCAATAATTTTGGCTAAATATTCCCGATCATCTATCGCTTCGCCATCCTTATCAAATAGTTCTTCCTCTAACGAATTTTCAAAATGAACCATTGAGTCCATTACTGGAAAAATATAATCATTGACTTCATATTTTTCATCAGGGCGCGGCGGAGCAGCTTTCACAAAAGTAGCTGGCAACGTCCAATCCAAAACCGAATTTGCATCAACACCTTCATTGAGATACAAGCCCCACGGCATTTCTTCGCCCGTTTTTTCACGACGAAGCCTCAACCCCCTATGATTTTCAATCACAGGCGTGTTAATATTTTTATATCTAGTTTTTAAATAACTTGATGCGTAATTAAAGGCAGTTTTAATTGTACTTTTATTCGCTAAAGAGCGATAAAAATGCTCTGCAAATTCTGTTGCTTTAGTATCATTGATCGCTACGGAAGTTGCAATTACAGCAGGAATGCCCAATTCCATTAATTTATCTAATTGTCCTTTGGTCGAACAACCATTCAAAAAAACCAGTTTCAATGCTTTTTCTGCTCCAAATAAATCCGCCAAACCATCGGCATTTGCCAAAGCATCATCTAGATGCAATTGTTCGCCATCGGCATGACCAGCATAATGAAAGATAGCAATGCGACCTTTAAAACGGTTAAAATTGTGGAAAATCTCATCAACTCCTGCACTTTCTTCTCGGCTAATTTTGATTGCCTGCTTGTCCTCTAGTGCTTCTAAGGCTTGTTTGATATTCCGACTCTCCCGCTTGAGCATATCCAAATATGCATCCTGATTATTCGCAAAAGCTAGAAAAATGACGGGTTGCTGTGACATATAGTTATTTTGATTTCTCCTTTATATGTACAAAAAATAATCTTGTAAGAAATAATTAGAAGAACACTCCTCCTCTTCTTTCTTATTCCAATCAACAAGATAGGCTTTTTTTAAGAATTGTTAAAATCGTTGTTTAAAAAGCTATTTGAATTTTTAAAAATAAGGTAGTCGAGTAATTTTAAGACTTACGGATTTCAATAACTGAATGTTACTGTTTTCTGTTTTTAATTGATTGATTAATGATAAAGTAAATCACTTTTTACATTGTTTTTACTTTTTCGTATTTAACTCATTTTACTAATCAAAGTATTTATAACCAATACTTTCTCACGCTACAAAATGTGTTTCTTATCGCCAAGAAAGTTAAATAATAAAATAAATTTATTGAGTAGATTTGCTTTTTTAATTTTATTACTCTACATTTATAGAACTCACTCTATAAACATAGAACAATATGCTATCTAAAAAAGAAGAAGAACTGATGCAGCACCTTTGGAAGCTAGAAAAAGGCTTTATGAAGGATTTACGAGATGCTTTTCCAGATCCGAAACCAGCTACTACGACTATTGCAACTTTGCTAAAGCGAATGACAAACAAAGGTTTTGTAGGTTATAAAAAATTTGGAAACATCCGAGAATACTATCCTTTAGTCAAAAAAGAGGATTATTTTTCGAACCATTTAAAAGGACTTATCAAACAGTTTTTTAATGGTTCTACTTCGCAATTTGCCTCTTTCTTTACGAAACAAAGCGATTTTTCAACCAAAGAATTAGAGGACTTAAAAGACATTATTGACAACCAAATTAAACAGAAAAAGGAATGATAACTTATCTAATAAAATCCATTTTATGCCAAGTTATTTTGTTGCTGGTTTATCATTATTGGATAGAACGAGAAAAGAATTTAGTCTTTAATCGGTATTATTTATTGGGAAGTTGGTGTTTTAGCCTTGTTATTCCTTTTTTGGTTTTACCCAAACTGGAACAAACAACGACTTTATTAGATGTTCCGATTGTGAATGATATAGTTTTCAACCCTGCTCCTACCCTTCTCTTGACTAGGGATTTAGTCGAAGCTTCTTTTTCCTTTGAAGATTTTCTTTTCTGGAGCTATTTAGTCATTACGTTTTTAT
>CAKZLL010000268.1 GCA_937125475.1 uncultured Saprospiraceae bacterium
TGTGGTTATCCGCCACGAGATTTTTTAGAATTTGATGATTTTATAAAAGAATCAGACGCGACGGTTCAAAAACTAGCTGATGCTGCACAAGGAATTGCCATTGTTTTGGGTGCGCCTGCTCGCAATCCTGTGATCGAAGGCAAGGATTTATTCAATTCGGCTTACTTTCTCGCCGATGGTAAAATTTTGCATCGTGCGGATAAAGCGTTATTACCGACTTACGATATTTTTGATGAATATCGCTATTTTGAGCCAGCGAGCGAATTTAAAGTCGTCGAATATAAAGGCAAACGCATTGCTTTGACGGTTTGTGAGGATATTTGGAACATTGGTAATGAAAACCCATTGTACACGATTTGTCCATTAGATGAAATGATGCCTCAAAATCCAGATCTAATACTTAATCTTTCTGCATCGCCATTTAATTTTAATCAAGCTAAAACGCGCATTCATATTGTCCAAGAAAATGTGAAACGATACGGCATTCCGATGTTTTATGTCAATCACGCTGGAGCGCAAACAGAGCTGGTTTTTGATGGTGGTTCGTTGGTCGTTTCGCAAGATGCGGAAGTTTATGAAGAATTGCCTTATTTCAAAGAATGTGTCAAAACCTTCGATTTGGAAGATGTCATGACGACCAAAACGCATGGAACAGGCGAGCAAGTCAAAAATAAAATGGCACTTATTCACGATGCAATTGTAGAAGGCATCAGGGATTATTTTGGAAAGCTAGGCTTTAAAAAAGCAATTTTAGGGCTTTCTGGTGGAATAGATTCAGCGTTGACTTGTGTTTTGGCGGCGCGTGCTTTGGGTAGTGAAAATATCAAAGTCGTTTTAATGCCGTCTCAATATTCGTCTGATCATTCGGTCAACGATGCGAAAAACTTAGCCGAAAAACTAGGCGTTGAATATGATATTGTACCGATAAAAGGTATTTATGATGCGTATATGAAAACGCTCGAACCGCAATTTAAAGGATTGCCATTCAATATTACGGAAGAAAATATACAAGCCCGTTCGCGAGGTATGATTTTGATGGCAATGTCGAACAAATTTGGTCATATTGTGTTAAATACTTCAAATAAAAGTGAAGCGGCTGTTGGTTATGGTACACTCTATGGTGATATGTGCGGTGGATTGTCCGTAATTGGTGATTTGTATAAAACGGAGGTTTTTGAATTATCGAAATACATCAATAAGGAAGAAGAAATAATTCCTTGGAATACCATTACAAAACCGCCATCAGCAGAATTGAGACCAGACCAAAAAGATTCTGATAGTTTGCCAGATTATGATATTTTGGATCAAGTTTTGTATCAGTATATAGAAAAACGCCAAGGACCAAAAGAAATCGTGGCGATGGGATTTGATGCAGCATTAGTCAAAAGAATATTGCGATTAGTGAACATCAATGAATTTAAACGATTTCAAACAGCTCCGACACTTCGAGTATCTTCAAAAGCCTTTGGAATGGGGCGAAGAATGCCGATTGTTGGGAAATATTTATCTTAAAAAATGATAAAATAGGAGGAAAGGTTATTAAAAAGCCCTCATCCTTCTATATTTTTTTTGTTAGAAATATGCGTTTTTTTTAATTCTGTTAGCTAGATGGGCTACATTATTAAAAAAAACGCTTTTTTGTGTTACACTTAGTAACGAAATGCGTCTTAATAACGTTTACTTATATAAAGTACTTTTCCTGAAAATATTAATCTATTTCTATAATTTTTAATCAAACCCATTTTATTTTTAATTAAAAAGAGAGAAAATCGAGCTGACAAATTGAAAACTACAAGCATAATTGGATGAAAAAACAGCTATGTAACTTTAACTATTTATTCAAAATCACTGATAAATGAAGAATTTTAATTTTTTTGCATTTTCGATTTGTTTTTTGTTTCTATTTAATGAGACCTTTAAAACAACAACGCCTAATTTTGATTTACCATCAGAATATACTTTTACTTTAGGTTATAAAACAATGACACCTGAAGAAAACTATAAGGAATTCGTTAAAGATAAAACCCCTTTTGAGACCAATTTTCATGATGGTCAATACTATGTGGTTTTACAATTTTTTAAACCACCGACTACAACACAAGAAGCCCTAATGAAAAAGCATATACAACTCATATGTCCTGTTTCGGCGAATACTTATGTTGTAGCTTTAACTAAAAAGATTTCAAAAAGAAAATTGAGAAAGTATAAGGTCAGAGCTATTGTACCTTTAGAAACTAGAATGAAAATTGAAAAAGGATTAATTGAGCGAACACAAGAACAAGCACGAGCTGAAATAAATCTTGTGGTTTCAAAAAGTATTGAAAAAGAGTTTATTAAGCAAGAGTTAGAAAATAGAAAAGCTGATTATCAATCAGAATTTTATCGAGAAACAACCAACATGCATTATATCTCAATTGACAGTAGTCAAATTAATCAATATGCTGCATTACCTTGGATTATTGGTATTAAGAAAGGAGGATTATAAATTAATTGATAATACCAAAACTCATATAAAGAACTTAATTATTACAGATTAATATAGAAATAGACCGAAAGGCATCAAAGTATTGGGAGAGCTTTGATGCCTTTTTTTGTTATATAATTATGAAAAAAGATAAACTAAGCTTAGACAAAATACAAGCAGAAATAGCAAGAAATTTGACTGACGCTGTTACAAGTCGAGAACATCCATTTAGGTTAATGGTGATTGGGACAATTGGAATGCAAGCAGCGAATCTAAGAACCGTAGTGCTTCGAGCCTTTCAAGCCGACCGTTTTTTGCTTACTTTTTACACTGATATTCGCTCTCAAAAAATAAATGAATTACAAAATAACCCAAATCTCACTTGTTTGTTTTGGGATCAAGAAAGACAAATTCAAATCAAGATTGTAGGCAAAACCGAAATTGAGCATAATACTCAGCATACTCAAAGCATTTGGAAAAATATGCATATTGGTGCTAAAAAGGCTTACCTCACTTTATCGGCTCCTAGTTCGATTCAGAATACAGTTTCTAATAATTTACCTGAAAATTTATTAACAATTGATGAAAAGTTATTAGATGACCAATACTTTTGTATGGTTCATTGTGAAATAAAACGGATGGAATGGCTTCAATTAGGACGCTCAGCGCATATAAGGGCAGAATTTCAAAAAAATGAATTTGGACAATGGAAAGGACATTGGTTAGTACCATAAAAAAACGACTCTAGGTAAGTCCCAGAGCCGATTCTATTAAAACCCAATCACACACAAAACAAAATTCACGTAGTTACATGAACTTATTACTTGTCTAACGAAGATGGGTATTACTTTGTTGATCCTAATTAAAATATACTTGGCGTTCTACGGACATTTTGACAATTTTATGTTTTAAAAAAACTTAAAAGCTTATTTTATAAGGTTTTAAGCCTGTTTTTTCTCTTTAATCTAAATGATCCATTGTCATTGCAAAGTTTTTTACCCTCGGATTCATTGACGAAAACCATAATGGAGGAATGAGCGCAGTCAATATCGCGGCAGGATAACCATTCGGTAAATTCGGACTTTCGTCAAAATGCCTTAATATCTGATACTTTCTATTGGATTTGAAATGATGATCCGAATGTCGAGTTAATTCATAAAGAATGATTCGACCCAAAGGATGGTTAGAGTTCCAAGAATGATGTGGTTGTACAGGTTCATATTTGCCAGAAGGCAACTGTTTTCTTTCTAATCCGTAATGCTCAATATAATTGACGGCTTCTAGCAATAAAAAGCCTATAATTCCTATTGTTATGGCATAAGGAAGGATTTGCCAGCCAAAAACTAAACCAATAATAGCCAAATAAATGAGTTGAATAATTTGAAATTGTAATACTCGATTGTGCCATCCCCAAAAGGCTTGTTGCTTCTTTTTCAATAATTTGCCCTCAATCGCCCATGCCGAAAGATAACCTTGACTAACCGATCTCCAAAAAAAAGCATAAATATTTTCACCATAGCGAGAAGATGCTGGATCTTCGGATGTTGCGACATTTTTGTGGTGACCAAGATTATGTTCGATAAAAAAATGCATATAAAACTCAGGTAGTAATAGAACTTTAGATAAGAATTGCTCGAATTTATTATCTCTATGTCCAAGTTCGTGAGCTACATTAATACCGCAAGTACTGCATATAATTCCGACGCTCAAAGTCATGCCGACTAATTCATAAGTCGCTGATTGTCCTAAAGATATTGTCCAAAAATAATAAATAATTAAACCATAAAGTAACGGGACATTTAAATAAAGTAAAATATCGAAGAATCTGATAGACAGTAAATTGGACTCTTCCTCAGAAAGGAAATTTTGAGTAGAACCCGTTGATACTTGTTCAATTAATGGAATAAAAACAAAAGCGATAATAACCCCAGAAAAAGTCCAGTATCCGCCTAAATATATTCCAAGATAAACCGCTAACATGGGAATAAATGCTAATAGATATTTTAAATCTTTCATAATTAATCTTGATAGAAATATTATAATTAGAAATGAATAATTTTTAAGTTGGGTTTAAAGTTAATCTATGTTCATGGCTTTCTCGAAAGTTACTTAGTGAAAGTTATGAATATTTAAATTATTAGAAATTATAATTTTATTAATTTAAAACCACCTCAAAATAAGTTTTTTTGTTATATTGGCATAAATAGGAAGAAAAAATCAATAATAAAGTGACTTTTATAATTGTTGCTAATATTTAATTATCCATTATTAATTTCTAATCAATTATGGGGCGTAAACCAGTAGAAAAGAAACGCATTAATGATCCACAGGTTCGCAAGGCTTGGATCAAACAACTTATGCCTATTTATATGAAAAATGGCTTAAAGAAATTCACTATGGATGATATTTCTTTAAAATTAGGGGTAAGTAAAGCAACTATTTATAAACATTTCTCTTCTCGTTTAGAAATCCTTGAAGCGGTTGTAGGCTTGAAAGTTCAAGAAATTGCTGCTTATGAAGAATTTACGAGAAATGAGGAAGTACCTTATGTAACACGCTATCAGAATGCGATTAAAAGCGCGTCTTTGCGTTTAGCTGGTATTTCTACTCAATTTTTGTTGGATTTACGAGAATTGTATCCCGAATTATGGGAACGAATTATGTCACTTCAATTTTTTGCAGCAGAACGCGCTAAAAACTTTTATCAAGAAGGAGTTGATAAAGGTATTTTAAATGATTTTGATCCTGCTTGGCTCGCCATTACAGATAAAATATTTTTAATCGGTTTATCACATCCACAGTTTTTAATTGAAAATAACATGACGCTTCAAGAGGCGCTTGATAATTATTTTAGATTAAAAAGCCAAGGAATTTTCAAAGACAAATCTGCTTTTGAAGAAAAAAAAGACCTATAAAAAGAACGGTTTAACATACATTTTTTATGAAAATCAAAAAAATTAAAACCAAAGTTATTTGGCTACGTTTTATTTTTATTTGAATTTTGCGTTAGGATTTTGGATGTGACATTCATTAAAATTGTACTCGTTTTTATTGACAAGCATTTTTTGGTGAATAAAAACTAACATTTTGAATACAATTATTTTGGTTCATTAACAATTTTTGCCAGAATGAATATTTTTTTAGTCCAGCGGTGGCTTGCCCCGTTGTTTTTCAAGAAGTTAGAG
>CAKZLL010000269.1 GCA_937125475.1 uncultured Saprospiraceae bacterium
TTTTCTTACATAGCTCGCTATGCCGCGTAAAAAGCGCCTTGTAAAAAATAAAATTCATTACGCAATCTTGGGTAGGTGATTTATTTCCTTGTCCCTTAAAAGTGATTGTTCGATTAGACTTTATTCTAAATTTCCATTGATTATAAAACCATTTTAGAATAAATTCTATCAATTAATTTTTAATTTAACATGAATAGTAATCCATACTATTTTCTTTAATCACTTGTATCAATTAAAAAGAGGGAACAGTTGCTGTTCCCTCTCCTGAAAAGATTGATATGATACAAATATACGAATTTAATTGATAGGATGCAATAGGCATTTTATAGTTTGACAGAAGATAAATCCTTAATCACACCGTCTGCACCTTTTTTCTGCATCATTCTACGAAACGAAACCGCTTCTCTGTTAGAGTCAAATGCTCCGACAATAACTTTATAAACTACTTTGCTATGAAGTGTACTGATATTAACCAAAATAGGTTGGTTAAACTTACCTTGCAATTTTTGTACTTCTCTCAAAACATTACCATATTCTGCAAAAACACCTATCTGAACACCAAAACCATCAGTAGGAAATTTTTTTACTGTAAATTGGAATAAGCCCTCCGAGCTAGGTGGTTGAACTTCTGGCGAATTAGTCTGCTTAATAAATTTAGCAGACGGACTAATATTATATCGTTTGTTGCTCGTTGGAGCTTCAAAAGTTGTTTTTTTGTTTTTGATAACGGGTTTAGGAAGTGGTATTTCTTCTTTTTCTTCTTCTTTAGGTGCTTCTTGCTGAGGTTTAATCTCTATTTTTTTATTTGTTTTCTTTGGACTAGTATAGCCATAAATATCATCTTCATCAGAAGAGACACTATTATCATTATTTTTTGTTGGAGGAGTTGGATCTACAATAGCTTGATGTCCATTAATACGTGCATCATTTGTGGTTGCAGGACGAATAGATTGGATTTTGCTGGTTATACTATTATTATATGATGTAGGTTTTTCTGTTGGAGCTGCTGTTTTATTTGGAATTGGGATAATTGGTTTTGTTGGAGCTGTATTGGCTAATATTTCTTCTTTAGGTAAAAAATTGCCATTTTTAATTCGATTTTTAGGTAAGTCGTATTTTTTTAATTCATTAATAATACGAGTTGGTCCGAGCATTTGCTCATATCGTCCAACTAATTCCCCTTGAGAATTAAAAACCAAAATAGTTGGTAGTACCTTAATTTTATACTTATTTTTTAAATTAATGCCATCGAAATCTATAATGTCAACCTTATAAGGAATGTAAGTATCTTCAATGTAATCCTTAACTCGTTGATCAATGAAAGTTGTTTCATCCATCAATTTGCAGGCATAACAATAATCTGCATAAAAATCTAAGAAGAACAATTTTCCTTCGTTAGCAGCTTTAGCTTTTACTGTCTCAAAATCCCCTTTGTGAAAAATGGAAGATTTTGGATTTGCAATAGCTAAAATAGGTAATAACATCAATATCAGTGCAACTCTTAATTTCATAACAGCAATTCAGTTTTGTATCTTACTCAGTTTGGGCTACTGTTATTTAACAGCAAAAATTATGTCAGATTTACATTATATAGTTATAATACTATTAAATATAAACCCCCTATGATATAGGTTGGCTTGAAAGTTGGATAGGTTGTATGTCTTTTTTATTTTTTTTGATAAATAAAAATTCTGCATGTCACGGTTTAAACCTATGAATATGTTGGTATTAGTACGTTACAGAAAAATTAAGTTGTTTTTAAGCTGTCACGAAACTTTTTTTATTTTTATCCGTATATTAAAAGTTTTGCGTGTTTTTTTTCAAAAAAAAATAAAAATAAAATTTTTCAACTATGTCGAATATCAAAAATAATGAGCATAAACCACCAAAAACGTGGAATAAAATAGATGGAGAGAACTCTTGGACGATGTTTAAAGTGGTCGCAGAGTTTGTAGAAGGCTTCGAACGCCTCAATAAAATTGGGCCTTGTATCTCTATTTTTGGCTCTGCCCGAACAAAACCTGATCATCCTTTTTATAAGAAAGCGGTGGAATTAGCTTATCGTTTATCACAAGAAGGTTATGGTATTATCACAGGTGGTGGTCCTGGAATTATGGAAGCTGGAAGCAAAGGTGTTCATATGGATGGAGGTGCTTCTGTGGGATTAAATATCGAATTGCCATTCGAGCAAGGCGCGAATCCTTATGTGGATTATGATAAGAATTTGAACTTTAATTATTTCTTTGTGCGTAAGGTAATGTTTGTTAAATATGCACAAGCTTTTGTTGTTTTTCCTGGTGGTTTTGGTACAATGGACGAATTATTTGAGGTCTTGACTTTAGTGCAAACTCAAAAAATTGATAAAGTACCAGTTATTTTAGTTGGCTCTGAATTTTGGGGTGGATTAAAAGGTTGGATTGTTGAGACAATGTTAGAGAAAAATGCAACAATTAGTGCCAAGGATTTGGATTTGATTCCTGTTTTGGATGATATAGACGAAATCGTAAAAACTATTAATGAACATTATACACATTCTCAATTAAGACCAAATTATAGAATGGCATAGCTTTAATTGATATATTGGCATGAAGATTAATAAAAGAGAAGACAAAACAAATTACTAATGAGTTTTGTCTTCTCTTTTTATTAATGAATATTCATCGGTTGTTTTTGCGCCCATTCTGTCCATGAACCATCATAAATTGCCTTTTCATTTTTAATAACCAATTCAGCAGCAAGCATAATAACACAAGCCGTCAGACCTGAACCACAAGAAAAAATAAGCGGCTGATCACTGATATTTAAATCATTAAAAATAGCTTGTAACTCTTTTTTAGATTTGAACTTTCCATTATTTAAAACAGAAGGGAAAGGAAGATTGAGAGAATTAGGAATACGACCACTTTTTAGATGAGCGCGTGGTTCTGGAGCAGTTCCATTAAAACGCCCTGCTGAACGTGCATCAAGTACCAGAGCTTGTTTTTGCTCCATGTTTTGTAAAATATCAGCTATGTCTTTTTTCAATTTAAAATTAGGGCGAGCAATGAAATTACCTAGTTCATAAATCGCTGTTTGTTTAGGTTCAACTTCAAAGCCTTTTTTGCACCATTCGGGCAAACCGCCATCTAAAACGGCTATATCTTGATGTCCCATTGTGCTAAACATCCACCAAACGCGCGGGCTGGCATAAATTCCAAGATTGTCATAAACTACAATTTTGGATTGTTTTTTAATACCTAAAGTTCTTGCTGCTTCCTCGAACGCTTTTGGATTGGGTAATGTATTGGGCATTTCAGCTGTTAGATCGCTGAACTGTTTTTTTAGATCAAAAAAACGAGTGCCTTTTATTTGAAGTCCTTCAAAATCAGCTTTTAAATTTGACTTATTTGTTGTAGGACTAGCATCCAATATGATTAAATTAGGATCATTTAGATGTTGATTTAGCCAATCAGTTGTAATAATTGGTGCATTCATTTTTTGATTTTTTATAAAAAAAATTGCTATAATCGTTTAATATATCACCATTAAACGATTATAGCAATCATAATAATTTTAATTTTTACTCAATGACATTAACTGCCAAAATCTTAATGTCTTTGATTGGTCGATCAGGATTTGTACCAGATACAGGTTGAGTAGCGATTTTGTCAATGATTTCAAAACCCTCTTTCACATATCCAAAAACGGTATAATCCATATCTAATTGAGGCGTACCACCTGCTTTTCTGTAATAAGCGATTTCGTCCGCTGTATATTGAAATTGACGACGCTGCTGTACTTGTCCTAATAACGCCTCTTGAATAGGAGCGCCATGAACGATATAAAATTGAGAACCAGAAGAAGCTTTAGTAGGATTGACTTGATCGCCTTGACGTGCTGCACATAAAGCGCCTTTGTAGTGATATAATCCTTTTCTAAATTCGGCTGGAACGGTATAACCTGGACCGCCTTGCCCTAGTGATTTTGCAGCAGGAGCATTGCGCGAGTCGGGATCTCCACCTTGAATCATAAAACCATTAATCACTCTATGAAATAAAGTACCGACATAAAACTTTTCTCTTGCTAGTTTTATGAAATTTTCTTTATGCATTGGCGTAAGATTAGATAATTCGATTCGAATTGATCCTAAATCTGTTACGATCTCGACTAATGATCTTATAGGTTCTTTAATCGTTAAATTTTGTTGAGAAGTAACTGATTTTCCGCCATTGATTGCGGTCAAAGAAACCGTAAATGTTCCCCAATATTCATATTTATGTTCTGGATTGGCATCGGTTGAAGTTTGTCCATCTCCGAAATCCCACATATAAGCCTCTGCGCCTTCGCTGACGTTTTCAAAAGTAACTGCAACAGGAGCAAATTCGGTTGGGACAGTCATTTTGAATGCAGAAACAGGTTCGTTTCCAGTATCTCCACAAGAGGTTAAAAATATAGCGACTAAAGCTAATAAGTAAATCGTTTGTTTCATAATATTCATTGTTTATTTGATTACGTGGTGAATGCCGCGTGATTATTAATTTAAAAATCTCAATGATTGCAAAATTAAACAAATGGATGAAAAAATTTATTTGCCGAGAAGATTACCAACCCATCGGACAAACTTTTTAGGAAAAACGCGATTAACCGTCAATAAAAAACGGCTTTTGTGTCCAGCATAAAAAAACTGATGTGCTACTTTGTAAGGAGCAGCCTCTATTTTTTGAGGCGCGACCAAAGGAAAAGTCAATGCTTTCGATTTGGTTTGAAAGGCTTTTTCTGGAATTTTAGTGTGTGTTGCTTGATCTCCAAAACCTACATTTTCAATCAGATTATTCTTAGGAACGATGGCTAATCCATTGTGTAAAATGCAATTATAGAACCAAGCATACGCCCACGAATCGTTTTGTTTGGTATGGGTTTCGTGGAATTTTTGGATAATATATTTTTGCGCATCTTTATCGGAGAGCAAGCGGCTGATATAATTTTTTTCTACAAATTCGGGAAAACGTTTCATATCGACATCCATTTTTTTCCATGCACTTCTCCAAGTTGCCCAACCCCAATAAAAAACGAATTTGGTATATAAATAAGAAGTTGGTAAATCCGAAAATTGATTTTGGATCAAATTCAAACCACTGATTGACATGACTTCATCATGATCCTTATATTTCTCAAGCATTTCTTTTGTAAATTGGAAAAAACTTGGATCTGGAACACAATCCTCTTCCAGAATAATCCCTTGTTCTACATGATCAAAAAACCAATTAATCCCACCACTCACGGCCCTTCTACAACCTAGATTTTGGTCTCGATATAACGTATGAACTTCGCAGTCCCAATCTACTTGATCAAATATTTGACGCGTTTGAGCAACTAATTCTGTTTCGCCTTCTTTGTGTGATCTTGCTCCATCTGCACTAATGAAAAGCTGTTGAGGTTGAATTTCTCGAACACGATCAAAAACAAGCTGAGTAAGGTCAGGTCGCTTAAAAATAAGTAATAGTATAGGGATATCGTAAGGCATATTTATATTAATTTTTATGTATCAAAATAAAGAAAAAATTAATTGTTATCTGGTGCTTATAGCTAACTTTTGACTTACGAGAAACAAATTTATATATTATATATTAGTTTTATTGAAATAAAATAGCATGTCAAAAAATGTGTTTAAGTACTTTTTATGTCACTTCTTAGCCTCAGGAGGCATATATTTGGCAGATTAATTATAAAAAACATAATTTTGCACATCTAAAATTCGTATCATTAGCCAAAAGTATAAAGGTATTATTCTTTTATATATTATTAAAATATAATATATTTACTTAAACTTTATTTTGTAACCTTCGTAACATAACTATGTTCAAACATGAATTATTCACAAATCTTTATAGTTTTAAACAAAAAAATGGGATTAACAATGAAACCAAAGCACTTCCTATTAAGTCTTTCATTAATTTTTTTATTCCAATTTAATTCTTCTGCTCAAGAGTATGTAGTTCAAGTAGCTGCTTTTTCAGAGCCAGTAGATATTAAAATATATTTTGAACGCAAAGGCGTTAAAGGCGTTTATCAAGATGTAAACCATAACTTAATTTATAGATATTATATTGGGCCATATCCAGATGAAGAATTTGCAAAAAGAGTAGAAACTAGAACTCGAAGATCAGGTTTTCCTAATGCTCGTGTAGTAGATTTGCAGGCTCAAAAAGAAAAATGTGCGCTCTCTTGTGCACCGATTGAAGGCGGGGAATATATTGAAGGTGGAGATAATGTCACTGGAGAGGATGAATTATATATTCGTAATATTTTCTTCGATTTTGACCGTTCAGCATTGAATGAAACTTCTAAAACACGATTGGATAACCTATATACCATACTTATCCAAAATCCAACTTATAAAGCAGAATTGCACGGACATACAGATTGGATTGGATCCGACGCGTACAATAATGCTTTAGCTAAAAGGAGATCGAACAAAGCAAAAAACTATGTCGCAGAAAAAGGAATCAGTAGAAGTCGATTGATTTCTAAGGCATTTGGGGAACACAATCCGATTGCTAGAAATGAATTAGCGGCTGGAAGAGATAGCGAAAAAGGAAGAGGGTTGAACCGACGTGTTGAGATTCGTATTGTTAGTGAAACGGGCGAGATTATGTGGAATGTCACAAAAGCGATTGATGTACCAGCAGAATTAAAATTGGATTAATGAGCTATTATATTATTAACATAATGACAAATTGAATTATAAATAATATTTTAATCTGTTAAGAAATCATCATTTTGAAGGGTTTTTTAAAAAAAGGTATATTTTTAGCTATATAAACTAAAAATATACCTTTTTATATTGAAGTACCTATAAGTTGATGATAAAAAAACATTGGATAGCAATTTTAATTAGCATTGGAATACTAAGTTTTTTGCTTGGCTTCTTAGGTCATTGGCATTGGATATTAGACATTCTTTCGCATTTCCGATTTTATTATTTTTGGTATTTTATTACTTTAATACCCGTAGCTTTCTTTTTTAAAAAGAAAATTTGGGGTGGTGTTGGCTTGGCTTTTGCATTTATGGTAGGCATGAATTTAATGCCATTTTATTTATTTCCCTATATAAATACAAATACACAGCATCAAATTTCTATCACCGCGATTAATTTATTATCCTCTAATAAAGAACACCAAAAAGTACTTGATTTTATTGAAAAAGAAAACACGGATTTAGTACTTATTCAAGAGCTAAATCCTACTTGGTTTAGTGTATTAGAAGCATTAAATAAAAATTATCCTTATCACTTATCTGAACCTCGAAACGATAATTTTGGGATTGGACTTTGGAGCAAAACTCCTTTTGATACCATTGAAATTAAAAGATTCACGGCTTTTGATATTCCTTTTATTCATGCTCAATTAGATAGTAACGTAAAATCACCGTTTCATTTTATTGGTGCGCATCCCGTTCCGCCATTGATTAAAGGCTTTCATGCGAGAAATCAACAATTTGAGGAACTTAATCAATTAGTGAAAACTTTGAAAACACCAACTATCATAATGGGAGATTTTAATTGCACGACTTATTCTCCCAATTTTAAAAGAATTACAAATGGAACTACTTTGGAAGATAGCCGACTAGGATATGGGCGACAGCCAAGTTGGTCTGCGAACCTTCCTTTAAGAATAGGCATTGATCATTGTCTAATTTCTGAAAATATAGTAGTTCATGAGAGAAAGATAGGTTCAAATATTGGTTCAGATCATTTTCCTGTCGTGGTTCGATTAGGTATTTTAGATTAGTCTTTATTGACAATAATTAAGCATTCAATTATTCATTAATTCGATCATTGATATGAATAGACTCGTAGGTTATCAGTCTAATAATTAATAAATTTTCCCTTACAAAATGGCACAAGTAAATTATCATGAAAAAGTTAATTACACTCTTTTCTTTTTTAATCATAGCACATTCCGTATGGGCTTGTAGTTGTCATTATGCTGGCAGTATTTTACAAGTATATCCTCGAACGGATATTATTATTCATGGAAAAATCACAGACAAAAGAATTGTGCCATTAACACACACAATTCAGGCATTCAAACAATCAAAAATAACTTCGCAGAGCGGACAATCAAAAGCAAAAGATATTTTAATTACACAAATTAAAGTTGATGTTATTGAAAATTTTAAAGGCGTAGAAACAGCTAAAAAAGTAACGATTTTTACGCCTGTTTTGGGAGCAAGTTGTGGTTATACTCATTTTGAAGTCGGGCAACCCTTTATTATTTATGCCAATCGAAAAAGCGATTTGTTTCATTTCTTTGCGAAAGAAGCGAAAGGATTGGAAATTCCTCATACGTTTTGGACGAATGCTTGCATGAGAACCGCACCATATTCACAATTGGAGGTCAATACTTTATTGAAAATAAAAAGGGCAAGAGAAACAAAATATTATACTGATTTTGATCAAAAAAGCTGGTCTGCAGCTATTGATTATTGTGAAGAAATAGGTATAGGAATTCCGTATAAATACAGTCAAAACTTAATGTTAGCTAAGCGCCTTAACGAATTTCTGGAGGTCATTAATAGTGATTATTATATTAATGTTGGGTTTTACTTGACATTGGATAGCATTCAAACTATTCAATTTGATTATAGTGATTATACTACAAATACGCTTCAATATAAAGATTCTCCCATTTCAATTATTACAACAAAAGGAAGTGATCCAGAGACTTTTATTGCTACTTTTCGTAAGAATATACATCAATCTTGGAAGCTAGTATATTCGGAAGCTACTCAAACGGTCAGCACCACAGAATATACGGATGATGTCAAAGAAGGGCATTTTCAGGAGTTCGATTTAGAAGGTAATTTGATGAAAATGGGCAATTATATTCAAATCAATAAAAACAGTCGAGATACTGTTATTGAGTTTGATCCTGTGCGAAAATGCAATGTCAAAATTGTAAAACTCCGAACCAAAACAGCGATTAAAAAAGGTGTTTGGAAAGAATATGATAGAAGTGGAAACGTTATACAAAAAAAGAAGTTCTAATTATCGTAACTTTTTAATGAATCTTTTTTGTATCCTTTTAGCGGCTTCTTTTTGATAAAAAGCAGGTTCTTTTTTGCATTCTCTTCGTCTGATATATTTGAGTGTTTGAATAGTTAGTCGAGAATTTTTATCATTGCCACTTACAATCGCTGTGAATTTAATGGCTTTTAAACCTTTATTGATCGAGATACCTATAGTGTCAGACATATTAGCCCTAATTTCTGGTTTGAACTGCGCCCAATTTTTTTTAGTTAATCTAAAATTACTTGTTCTTTGACGAGTTGTATCTATTTGTTCGTTTCCTATTGTAGTTGTTCCTATTCTGTGCGGCGGATGATCTTTGTAAGTGTAAGCCGCTACTATTCTATCTTTTAATGCCTCTTTTGAGCAATTGAAATCATACGATTCATTAAAATCATCATAAGTTAATTGGCACAAAAGTATAAAAGAACAACTTGAAAAACTAAGTACAAGAAAGAAGAATATTGTTATTTGGATTATTGAATGTTTCATTGTTTTTATTTTAATGGTTATTATTTAAACTTCCAATTGTATTTTGTCAATTGATTGGTTAATGTTTGGTCAACTACTTCTATGTTAAACTCGTCGTCGTTTTTCTTTTCTAAAATAATCATACAACCTTTGGGTAATACTGCTTCTGAATTGAACTCTAGCTCTTTGATCTTACATGAATTTGTGATTTCATTGCTATCTAATTGAATATTAAAGGGTTCGCCTGTATGTCCATAAAAATGATATTGGAAAATAACATGATCTAAAAGTGTTCTAATTTCAGCCATTCCATAACCTCTTTGACTAGAATCATCTTTATCATGGGTAATTAATATATCAAAAACCTCCCTGGTTT
>CAKZLL010000270.1 GCA_937125475.1 uncultured Saprospiraceae bacterium
GAGAAGCTTTCGCGAAAGCCGATGGAACGATTGTTAATCAACCATTTGATTTTAGTAACAAAAACTTCATGTCAATTCCAGATATGCAGAATATATTAAAAGCATTTATGTTTAGTCAGCATACTTCTCAATTAGTTAATTTTTCTTTGCTTTATAAGGATGAATATGATTTTCTAAAAGAGATGTTATCTATGACTCCGCGCAATAGTCAATCGCCTTTATACGATCCGAATATTCATCATGATGGTTTTAATAAATACCTGATGTATGGCGATACTAAAGATCAAATTCCTAATAATGTTAAGATTTATAATCAAACAGGTAAAGGCTATGGCTATTTAACAGATTGTGCTTATATTGTTGATACTAAAAATGGTGTAGAGTTTTTATTAACTGCGGTTATTCATGTCAATGACAACCAAACCTACAATGATAAAAAATATGAATATGAAACGATTGGATTACCGTTTTTAGGTAATTTAGGGCGGGTGATTTATGATTATGAACTAACGCGCTAAACATCAACTATAAAAATAAAAAAGGGATTTTCAAAAGCTATCACACTTTTGAAAATCCCTTTTTTAAAATTCAATCACGTTAATTCTCAACGCTCCATTACTCAATAATCACATCAAACGGCATTCTCACTTGCATACCTTGAAGATTTTGAATATCTTTTATTTTTTGATAATAAGGATACATTGCACCTAATTCTTCTTTAATCAATGATTGTTTTGCTATCGCTTTTTTGCCTGTAAATTGTTCAATGATTTGTTCAATCGGATCTTTTGTTTTCGGATATTCGTAAGTTTTATATTTATCCAAACCAGCCATGTTTGCTGCAATTTCGATTGCGTCATCCAAACCACCAATCGCATCAACTAAACCCAGTTTTTTCGCTCTCGAACCTGTCCAAATACGACCTTGAGCCACTTTATGAACTTCTTCAACAGTCATACCACGACCAGTTGCAATATGTTGCAAAAACTCCCTATAAAATGTATCTACCCCCGATTGATAGATCGCTCTTTCTTGAGGAGACATTTCAACAATTGGGTTAATTCCTAATGAAAACTCACCAGTTTTGACGGTATCCAAACGAATACCTACTTTATCATTCATCAAACCTTTAAGATGAGGAAACATCGAAAATACACCGATAGAGCCTGTTAATGTATTTTTTTCTGCCAAAATTGAATCTGCCATACAAGCAATATAATAACCACCCGAAGCCGCATAATCCCCCATAGAAACCACGACAGGAATATCTGCATTTTTGGCTAACTGTAATTCTCTTCTAATTTTTTCGGAAGCCAAAACACTACCTCCTGGAGAATTTACACGTAGAACAATCGCTTTAGTTCTTTTATTCTTACGAATATCTCTGATCATTTTAGAATAATGGTCACCCATAATTGAACCTGGCGTTTCTGCTCCATCCAAAATAGTACCTTCTGCATAGATCACTGCAACTCTATCTTTTGCTTTAGTTTTAATCTTACCACGAGTAAGTTGTGTATATTTTGCTAAAGAAATACTTTTGATTTTAGACTTATCTTCCAAACCTAGGCGTTTTTTCAAATCGTCTAATACCATATCTTTATAACCAGCTTCGTCGATCAATTTATATTTGACCGCATCTTCTGATTCTCTTATCAAAAATTCATCCGACATTCTTCTCAATTCTGCTACAGGAATACCACGCGTTTCGGATAAATCCGCCAAATAATTACCATAAACATCATCCAAATATTCACGTAGTTGCTGACGATTCTCTTTACTCATTTCGTTCAAACGATAAGGTTCAGTCGCGCTTTTGAAGTCTCCAACATAAAATATTTCATACTTCACACCTATTTTATCTAACATCTCCTTGAAATAAGGAACTTGTGCGACAAAACCATTAAACTCAACGCCTCCAATCTTATTCACCGAAATTTTATCCGCAGTAGAAGCTAGATAATAGCCTTTTTCAGAATAGTAATCTGCATAAGAAACAATAAATTTTCCGCTAGTTTTGAAATCTAATAATGCTTTTCTCATCGCAGAAAGCGACGCAAAATTCATAGCAGGATTTGATGTTTCAATATAAATTCCTTTAATATCATCATCGTCTTTAGCGTATTTAATCGCCTTCAACATATCAATTAATCCTGTTTTCTCATCTGTTTCAAAACTCATTGCATCAGCAGGCGCATTATTCGTCCGTTCAGGAATAGCTGCCCCTAATTTAAGGGTTAGAATAGAATTAGCTTTGATTTCATCCTGTGATTTGGAAGAATTAATTCCTTGCGAGACCATGCCAACTATGAATAAGAAGATAACGAACAAAGTCACTAACATGCCTAAACAAGATGCAAAGAAAAATTTAAAAAATTGCTTCATAGACCTAGATATTTAAAAAATAAAACATTTATTTTTAAGATTTTTGATCACCTCATTTTTATTATAAAGTATCAAAATTTTATTTGCTAATAAAAACTATATCATAGAAAATATAGATATAATCAAAGATGAGAAATATAGATGGAGGTAGAGATTTTTTTAGATAAAGAGCAGGTTGTTTTCTATTGAAATTATAATTATGAATAAAATCAGGTATTTTTTCAACCCTTTTTCGATTTAATCGTACAATCATTAATAGGGGGCTTTTTATTTTTGTGCAGAATATTAGTATAATTTTTGTGCATAAATAAAACAGCTATTATCTATAAATTTGCTATCTTGTTGGGAAAAAATGGGAATTTTCAATGAATAAAATCTGAAAACAATCCTCATTTTTCATTTGGTTCGCAGCCAAAACAAGCACCCAAAACCAAATTTTATATGAAATATAAACCTACTCTAAGTTTTCCAATTATTATTATATCTATGATAATGATAGGGAATTCTTATGAAGTAGGTGCTCAGTTAATTATTAATAATTCGTACAGTGCCAAACAGTTAGTAGAAGATTTTTTTGTGGGCAGTGGTGTTCAAGTTAGTAATGTTACATTGAATGGGCAAACACAAATCACGCAATTAGGCGCGTTTACCAATACCAATACTAAACTTGATTTATCTAGCGGCATTTTATTATCAACAGGTTATTCCAACCATGCCAGTATCAATGGCACAAATACCAATTCGAGTTTTACGTCACAAGGCATTACTTGTGCTGGTGGTACATCTGGTTTGTGTTTGGCAGGCGATTCAGATTTAAATAATATTTTAGGTAATACAACCTATGACGCGGCTGTTTTAGAATTTGATTTTATACCTACTTCTGATACCATTCGCTTCAAATATGTTTTTGCTTCCGAAGAATATAATGAATATGCTTGCACTCAATATAATGATGTATTTGCATTCTTATTGAGTAGTTCTAGTATGCCACAACAAAATATCGCTCTTGTTCCTAATACCACTAGACCCGTAGCAATTAATATGATTAATAATGGTACAGTTGGTTTATTAGGCAGTGTCAGTAATTGTTCAGGTTCTAATGGTTCATTAAATTATAGTAATTTATTTAAAGATAATAGTGGCGGACCATTTATCCAGTTTGATGGAATGACGACTGCATTAGAAGCAGTTGCAGCAGTTCAACCTTGCCAAACTTATCACATCAAACTTGTTGTTGCGGATGCCATAGATGGCGCTTTTGATTCTGGGGTTTTCCTAGAAGCTAATAGTTTTTCTTCTGATATTATTGATGTCTCTTTACAAACGCCCAATGATGATTCCATTGTAGTAGAAAATTGTAATATTGCAACTATTACATTGAGTCTAAATAATAATGTCACTTCGCCTTATCCAATTACTTACAATGTTCTAGGCACAGCAAGTAATGGAGCTGATTATCAAAACTTGTCTGGCGTTTCCACTATTGTAACAGGACAAAAATCAGTCGATATTACCATTCAACCTATTTCTGACAATGTTTTTGAAGGAACAGAGACCATTATTTTAGAAATTCAAACCTCTCCCTGTCATCAAGATACTGTAACTATTTTTCTTAACGATGAAGTTTTGCTTGATCAACCCAATGTTAGTTGTATGAATGCTAATGCAGTTAGTATTACTTATAATTGGCTCGCTGTGCCTAATGCAATAGGTTATCGAGTGACTTATAATAATGGATTGAGTTGGGATACACTTGCCGCTAATCAATTACAATATACGGTTTATGGGCTTTTTCCGAATACCAATGCCGCGCTTTGGGTTCAGCCTTTGGGTGGTTATAGCATTTGCACGCCACATCCAATTGATACGGGTTCTTGTAGTACTTTGCCTTGTAATATAACTGGTCAATTGATCAATGCAGTTAATGTTACTTGCTTTGGTGGATCGGATGGAAGTATCACAGTTCAACAAAACGGTGGTCGTTTTCCTTTCCAATATTTTTTAGATAACACCTTGCCACAAAATAGTCCTAATTTCCAAAATATTTCAGCAGGTCATCACATCATTACAATTATTGATGCCGATAGTTGTATAATCCATCTTAATTTCACATTGAGTGAACCGCCTGCAATATCCATTATTTCTGATAGTTTACTGCCTACGCTTTGCGTTAATTCAATTGATGGAGCAGCTTATTTTTCTGCTAATAATGGCATTGGAAATTACACCTACACAGTCAATTCAATTTCAAATACAACAGGTATTTTTAAAAACCTAGCCGAAGGAAAACACTTTATTACCGTTACAGATAGTAATAATTGTACATCAATTGATTCATTTATTATTCAATCTCCAACCCCAATTATTCTAACTTCGTCCTCTACTCCCACCCTATGCAAAGGCGAAAATACAGGTACAGCTCTGGTTTTTGCCTCAGGCGGAACAGTCAATAACCAGTATCAATACCTATGGAATAATAACCAAAATACTGCTCAAGCAATTAATCTTTCTGCTGGTCAATATCAAGTCACGATAACTGATGATAATGGCTGTTTTGATACAACATCTATATCAATTACAGAACCTAATGACATCCAATTTACGACTATTCAAATAGATAGTACGAGTTGTTTTGGTACAAATGATGGCAGTGCAAACGTTATTGCAACGGGAGGAAATGGAAATTTCTCTTATCGATGGTCAAACGGAGATCTAGTCTCTAATATCACGAATGTAAGTGCTGGTCAATACCAAATAAATGCTACAGATGATAAAGGCTGTCAAGATAGTATGATCATTTCCATCGAAGAACCTCTAATCTTTGAAATCACGCAAATTGATGCTCAACATATTTCTTGTTTTGGTGCGGCAAATGGTTCTGCGACTCTTCATACTAATGAAACGGGAAACATGACTTATTTCTGGTCGCCAAGCGGTCAAAATACATTAACAGCCACCAACCTCAATTCTGGTTGGCATTATGTAGCTGTAACTAATGTTCATGGTTGTGAAGCGCATGATTCTATTTTCATAAATGAACCTAATCCTATAAATACTATCACACAAGTCATTCAATCGGCTTCTTGTTTTAATGGTTCAGATGGTCAAGCTATCGTTATGATTAGCGGCGGCACACCTTTTTATGATAATCAATACCAATACCTTTGGAATACTTCTCCAAGTCAAACGACTGCAATTGCCACAAATCTAACAGGAGGATTGACTTATTCTGTGACTGTCACCGATTCTTTAGGTTGTTCAATGGTGAATAGTATTTTAATGACGCATCCGTCTCAATTAACCGCAACGCCTGTTGTCACAGATGTTTTTTGCTATAATGGCAATGATGGAAGTGCCTCGGTCAATATTGTAGGAGGCACGCCTAATTATCAGTATCAATGGAGTAATAACACCAATAATTCAACGGTTAATCAGTTAAGTGCTGGTGTTTATTATCTGACTGTAACCGATTTAAATAATTGTACTTCTATCACTAGTTTTGAAGTACATGAACCAACCGCTTTAACGCTAGATATTCAAAAACAGGATGTATTTTGCAAATCAGAAGCTACAGGACAAGCTACGGCATTAGTTGCAGGAGGTTCTCCTAATTATCATTTCCAATGGAATGATAATCAGCAATCAAATCATATTGAAAACCTCATTACAGGCTGGTATTATCTGACTGTTACGGATGATCATCTCTGTGAAATTAAGGATAGTATTTTCATAAATGAGCCTCAAAATACGCTTCAAGCCACTTTTATAAAAAGAGATGTGACTTGTTTTGGCGATAGAAATGGACAAATTGCGATTAATGTTAATGGTGGTATTTTGCCTTATCAATATAGCTTAGATGGAGAAAATTACACCAATGCCCATATTCTTGCAGGTTTATCTGCGGACACTTATCCGATTTTTATTCGAGATAATAATGGTTGTATTTTTGATACAATTACCACAATTGAAGAACCTTTAGCTATTGAACTTTCTGCTGGCATTGATCAATTATTGAAATGGGGCGAAAAAACGACCATTTCGACAATACTTAAAAATGCCGTAGAACCACTTACTTATGAGTGGTCTCCGCCCAATGGTTTATCTTGCCTTGATTGTACGGCTCCTATCGCCAGCCCATTACAGGAAACATTTTATAGTGTAAAAGTCATTGATGCGCGAGGTTGTACCGCTATGGATAAGATTACGATTAGAATTATTAAGTCAAATCAAATTTATGTCCCAACAGCTTTTAGTCCAAATAATAATGGTGTTAATGATTTTCTTTTTGTCCAATCTGATGAAAATCAAGTTAGGAAAGTACTTAATTTTAAAATTTATAACCGATGGGGAGAAATGGTTTTCGAGGCGAGAGATATTCCCCCAAATGCCCCTACATTTGGTTGGAATGGCTATTTTAAAGGAAAAAAACGTGATTCTAATGTAGTAACTTGGACTGCTGAAGTCGAATTCATGGATGGGGAAACAAGCTTTTTTAAAGGACATACAACCTTGATCAAATAAGTAAATCTCCAATCTCTTGAAGGAATTTTTCTCTTATTTAATCTTAATTTTTCAAAAATCGTTGACTATATGTCCTTTTTCCTGTTTTCAAACGCAAAACATAAATTCCTTGTGGCAAATCCTTGACTAAAACACTGTTTTCAATTGAATTATCTCTTAAAAATACCTTTTGATAACGAACAACCTTATTCCATTTATCCAATACAATCGCTTCTATTGTCTCATCTTTTATATACTCAATATCGTCCAATTTAATTTCCTTATCAACATATATTTTATCAAATAAATGAAAACTATCGCCATTTTTTGAATAAGAATTACTCTGGCTAAAACTTTGTTTATCTTCAAAAACTATATTTTTGAAAAACTCACTAATAAATATAGAATTATCAAAATGCAATTCAGAAAAGGTTTCATTTAATAGTACTTTAGAGTAAAACGAACCTTCAAAAACATCCATTTCATAAAAATGAGTTTCCCCTTTTTTATTTTCTCCAACAAACATATAAGATCCTTTTTTTTGATTAAAAGTGGATAAACCCAAAACTGGCATTTTCAAATCAATTAATGGTCGAATAATAGTAGGATAAGCATTTAATAAGTTGATTTCTACGAAAAAATATTGAGTGACATTCGTTTTTTTGCGAGCTAGAGCATACAATCGATTGTCTTGTAAATCATATTGAAAGGCAGTAAATAAATAATCATCAACAAGTGGTTGATCCAAAATTACTCCGTCATTCATATTCACTCGATACAAACGCGTTTCTCCTTTTTTATTTCTACCTAAAAAGATATATAATCCACGATTAGCATCAAAAGCAGTTGTGCGAACCGAGATAGATTTAATATCTTCTAAAACCCACAGTTTTTTTACGTTATTACCTGAAATTTGAATGATGCTAACTCCTTTTCTATTATCATTATAACACAAACCATAATATTTGTGCAAACGAGAATCATATTTTAAATCAATCGGAGCTAAATCGGACTTAATTGTCTGAATAAGTTTGCCCGTTTTTTGGTCAAAAACAAATCCTGAACTAGCATAACCAGCCGTTTGCCCCCAAACGAGATATTCCCGCGTCCAATCATCAATAGCCGATGCGCCTACGGAAAACAACCCCATGCCTTTTGCAATAGAAAGAACTTCTAGTTCACCATTTTTTGGCTGCATACTAAAAAAGTCAGCAGATTGAAAATCAGTTTGACTAAAGGACAAGCCATAAACTAAGCCTTTGTCTTGTGAATAAAGACTATTTGAAATAATTAAACAAATAGTTATTATAGAGAATATTGATTTCATATTTAGTAGTTTATTGTTTTTTACACAGTCACAATTTTTATTCCATAGTATTTTTTTTTAACACGTTAGTGTAATAATCAAAGAAAAAACACTTTGATTATTCATTAAAAACCGTATCAACCATTGAAGCTGATACGGTTTTTCAAGGTACAGAAAAGGGTTTAAACAATAGAATAACTAATCCTATATTATTTCGTCCTCTGCATTTCTTCTTCCAAACCACCACATTAAAAAGCCACCTGTGAAAAACATTAACAAAGAATAAATTGCCGCTGGCATACTCATTTCACTTTGTTTTAAAATCGTTGTAGCAATCACAATCGCGAGCGTTCCATTTTGAATACCACTTTCGATTGTAATTGAAATAGATTGTTTAAGATTAAGTTTAAAAAATCGTGCTGTATAAAAACCTAATATCATTGTAATCAAGTTCAATGCAATCGTCACTAAACCTAATTTTTTTAATGCACCTATGATTATGTGTTTATTCGCTAAAATAATTCCAACAACCACAATTATAAAAATTACAGTAGAAGCAATCCGCATCGGGCGATCCATTCGTTTTGCAAAACTTGGCTTAAAATGCCTAATCAACATGCCAATACCAACTGGAATCGCCGTAATAACAACAATTTGCAAAATCGTTTTAAGAATAGGTAATTCGATTACGGTATCTCCAGCAGTCGTAAAATAACCCAACGAGAAGGAAATAATAATTGGAATAGTAATAACCGCCGCAAGACTCGCAATCGCAGTTAAAGAAATAGAAAGTGCCAGATCTCCTTTGGCAACATGAGTAATTAAATTACTTGTCACGCCTCCTGGACAAGCTGCAATAATCATCAAACCGACTGCCATAGGCGGTTCTAACTGAAAAGCAACTGCTAAAGCAAAACCAATGATTGGTAAGATAATTAACTGATTCGTGAGACCGATGAGTGCTGCTTTCGGATATTTGAATACTCGCTTAAAATCATCGACCACCAAAGAAAAGCCCATTCCGAGCATAATAATCGCTAAGGATAGTGGCAAAATAACCGACGTTAATATTGATTTTTCCATTTTAGGTATTAGCTTTATTAATTGATTTTAAAAAGAAGCCTCAATTTATCATTAATTTTTTAAAGAAAAATATTTTTTTTCATGAAAGAAAATTGAAGTAGAATGAAAAAATATAGGGTTTCGGAACGTTTTTAAGCCTTAATGAGTTAGTTAATTAGAAAGATTTAAAAAAAAATATTTTTTTTTTGATAAAACTATTGTCTATAAAAAAAATAAAATTATCTTTGCACCTCACAAAACAAAACGATGAATTCTTTACGACATCATTTTAAGTTCCTGTCATAGCTCAGTTGGTTAGAGCGCCTGATTGTGGTTCAGGAGGCCCCTGGTTCGAATCCAGGTGACGGGACAGTTTTTGAAGCATTATTCTAGCTAGAATAATGCTTTTTTATTTATATTCATTCATGCAATTTTTTTCGTAAAACGCATCATTCACTATTTCATAATTCATATCATGGGTAAACGAAAACCAAGACAACAAGAGCGCGGTATTATTCCTAGAAAAATCAAAGGGTTTAGAGATATTAATCCGCACCTTAATCAATTGAAACAACAAATTATAAACAATGCAACGGCTGTTTATAAGCGTTATGGTTTTGAACATTGGGATACGCCTGTTTT
>CAKZLL010000271.1 GCA_937125475.1 uncultured Saprospiraceae bacterium
ACTTCATTTATTATGTTACTTGAAGCAGTTGCTCGGAAGGTTTGACTAGGTATAATTGTTTTTCCTGTGCTATTACTTGCTCTATTTGAACTAATTGTACTATTCACTACTCTAACAGAATAGTCTCCATTAGTGAGTGATGAAAAGGTATATTGCCCAGAAGCATTAGTAGTTGTACTTGTTACAAAAGCACCTGTATTATCATATAATTCTACTCTTGCACTTGGTACAGCGATAGCATTATTACTCCAACCAGATGACTGTGCAGATGTATTCGCTGCGGTGTAAGTTCTTCCATTTCCTCCACCGTAGTTGATGTCTTCAAAGACTGTTCCTGTAATGCTTGAAAGAGCAGGTGCAACTCCATCTCGATAGTCAACATCCTTTGTCATTCCAACAGCATTATTACCATTAGCAGCTACATCGCCATCTGCATCACCTAGTGTAGAAGGATTAGGATCATTGATATTATCATTAACATCCCAATTGACATTATCTGTATCGAAATTGTCATCTAAACCATCATTATCTGTATCTGTTCCAGAAAGGACATTGTCAGTATCGCCATTTTCTGCAATATCTAATGTTCCATCATTATCACTATCAGTATCTAAATAATCGACATTATCTTGATTATCTGTATTGACAGGAGGAATACCCACACTTAAAATAGGACTATTACTACTCAAATTATTATCATAAGCATCATCAAGTCCATCTCCGTCGCTATCTATTCCACTTGGCGGAATGTAACCTGCTGTAGTTTGTCCTTCGATATTATCTGGAATACCATCATCATCTGCATCTATATCTAGGTAATTTGGTTTTCCTGTACCATCAAGATTTACAGCAGTAAGTCCTGCACGCAATATAGGATCACTACCTACACTATTATCAAAAGCATCATCGAAACCATCGTTATCTGCATCAACTCCACTTAATGGAACATAAGCCGTTCCTTGTGCCTCAACCAAATCCGTGATTCCATCATTATCAGCATCTATATCTAAAGAATTGGGAACATTATCGCCATCATCATCACAAACAGTTGGAAATAGGGAAGAAACATTAGCCGTAGGCACAAGTGCAAATGTAGAACCTCCATCCAAACTCCAATTAAGTGAAACAGAACCGCCAGCATAATTATCAAAATAATAAAGCCTAACAAATCTGATTTTGGCATTACAAGAAGATAATGGAGTACTAATTAATCCTGTTGTTGTCGGAACAGTAAAATCAATATTCTGAGTGATTAAGTCTTTTGTTTGGGCTTCGCCTCTAAACTTTAGACCTGACGGAGATTGATTGTCAGAAACCCAAAGTGACATATAATTTTCTCGGGCAATATTATCCGCTCCATTATTATTCAATCTAAAAACAACCGTACCAGAAGGCGTAGGCGGTATAACAACATAACCTTCTATAATAGCCCAATCAGCAGCGGTATTAGAATTGTCTCCTAAACCACAAGGTAAAGATGCTAAACCTACATCTTGAGCAACAAATGCTGCTGTCAAACAGCTTGTCGTACTAGCTGTACCATTAGAAACATTGTATGGAGCTTGGTTAGCAGCGGGTATATCTGGAAAACCATAACTATCTGTACCTACAAAAATATCCTCAATTAAAGAACTTGTAGAATTAGTAGGATATGGAACATTATCAGAACTCGAACAATTAGGCATACCTGATGCTGAATTAGCTGATGTATTTACTGATCCTAATGGAACACAATTTCCTGATATAACATAATTATTATTTGGAGCAGATGGGAAAAAGGATGGAATAGATAAATTACATCTTGTAGAATTATCAGACGGAAATCCACATCCTACGATTTTAAAGGTTCTTGAATTTAACTGACCGTCAAGAAGAGAAGAAAGATCACTAGATGACTGACAAGCATAATTCTCAGCACAATCCAATATTCCATCATTATCATCATCAATATCACAACCATCGCCTATTCCATCACCATCGCTGTCTATATCTCCAGAATTGGCAGATAAATAACAATCTGGATCTTCGCAATCAATCAAACCATCTCCATCATTATCTAATCCATCATTACAAATTTCAATCAGAATACATCCTGTTGCTATTGTTACTGCTTCTTTATTATTTGTAAAATCACATTCCGCAATACTAGTAACAGGAAAATCTGTACTTAAATCATACGGCATTGTTGCTGAATTATCATCATTTACAATAACAAAAACCGTTTTTGGAAATGAAAATGTAGAAACATCTAACGTATAACTAGCTGTTATTGAACTACCCACAGCGATACTATTGGTCGTCGTAACTGAACCTAAAAATGTGGCATTAGTAGAGGTTGGATCAGTTTCATAAATTGAAATAGGAACATTGGCAGGAGCAGTCCATTGCCCATTATTAGCAATATTAATATTAAGTGCAACTGTACCGTTAATTAAACATAATGTACCATCAACTAATGTACTTGTCGTTAAATCTGCTGCTGGAAAAATTCGGTCACCATTTTTATCTAAAGGAGATGCTTGTTTTAAAAATGTATTTAATGCGCCTGTTGTTCCTAGGGCTGGACTTCCAACGTTATGATGTGTTTGCTGCTGTTGAGGAATTGTTAAATCGTCATTAATATTTACATTAAAATAAGCGTATTGATTCCATAATTTTCGAGTTGGAACCCATGGAAAATTATCCGATCTAAATGCTGTTGTATAGGCTGTTGCACTACTAGCACCAGGGCTATTCGAACAGTTACAAACGATCTCAGTTTCGCCATCATTATCAATATCAGCAATTACTGGATATTCTCCTCCAGTTCCTGAACCACAAGGAAATGTTGCTAAATTTGTTCCTGTTGGGCCTGAAATAACACGTAGTTCACTTTCATCACGATAAACCACCTCAGGCACACCATCCCCATTGAAATCAAATACAGAAGCTCCAGTTTGCCCTGTATTATCTGTTGTTGTAATGTTCCATAATGTACCACCTGTACCACTAATATTTGTTAAATGGTCTTCTACGACTTGGAAAACTAGATTGCCACAAACACCAATCTCTGGTCGATTATCACCATCAAAATCAGCAATAATTGGCGTATTAATTGGATGATAAAATAATGATGAAGTTGTGGCAACGGTATGTGTATTTCCGATTTGAGTATTGGTTTGTAAATCCCAGATATAAAGAAATGAAGAATTAGCATCATTAGAAGTAATAACAGCATCTAAGTCTCCATCCAAATCATAATCTGCAATAGCGGTATTACCATCTGGTAAACTATTTGGTGCAGTGCGTTGAACCGTCATTGTTCCTGTTCCAATATTAACCGAATAAACTTGATTACCTGCAACTAGTTCCAAACCACTACAATCTGCACAAGCAGCATCAGGTAATACGTCAACAGCAACAGATACAGCCATTACATGAAAGGAAGATGTAAATTCTCCTGCATTCCAGCTACCAATGGAATTAGCTCCACCCGTAGCGATTTTTGCTCCTGTTTGGGCATTAAAAATATCGTTTCCTACATATACTTCTGGAACACCATCATAATTAAAATCTACTAAACTAACCGTAAAATCTTCTGTATAAGGTTGATCTGTTACACTCAATCCACAAGTTACTGTTTGGTTAGAAACCCATTGCAAATCAAAAGTTCCTGTTCCTGAACCTGCTGGATTTGCGCCAGCAGGATTGTATTCATAACAAGCAATTTTAGTCGCATTTCCTGTCGCTTCATCAGCAGCTGTCACATAGAAAAACTCTGTACGACCATCACGGTCAACATCACCTACTGCAAGTCCTTTGTTTCTATTATGGTATCTTAATGTATTTGGATGATATTTTAAAGATCCATCGGCTCCATTTAAAATATAAATTGCATTAATATCAGAAGCATCATAAGACATTGCTTTCATTGCGACGATTTCAGGTACGTCATCTGGATCTCCATCCATATCACCAACAAATAATTGAGAAATATTTGTAACTCCAGTTGTACCTATCCATTCTGTTATTAAATCAAAACCATTACTACCTGAAGGCGGAATATAATCACAAGAGGGGACACAGTTTCCAAAGAAATATCCTGAATTATCACAAGGACAATCACTATCATAATAATCTATAAAACCATCTCCATCATCATCCAACCCATTATTACAATTCTCTGAACCACACCCCACTAAAATACTTGCAATCGCTTCACAGCCACTTGCATCAGTCACTGTAACTTCGTATAAATCATCCGCTAGGCTGGATATATCTTCGATTGTTGCACCATTTGACCAAGCAAAAGTATAAGGAGCTGTACCATTAAATGGTGTTAAATTAATTGAACCATTCGCAGAAGGGCAAGCAGCATTAATCACACTATAACCAATGGATACTGGGCTAGTATTAGAGTTGTTTGGACATAATTAACTGATAATCAGCATCTGTTAAAAGTACTATCTTTGCGACAAAACTAATAATTAT
>CAKZLL010000272.1 GCA_937125475.1 uncultured Saprospiraceae bacterium
AAGAGTTAGAGCAATGGAGCAAGCCCACATTGGACTAAAAGGCAAAAATTGTCAATGAACCTTATTATTTTATTTATTATTCATAAATTTAAAGTCCTGCCGCGTGATCATCTCCTCGTGTATCGGCTCCGCCTTCTAATTTTCCATCTTCGGTAACCAAAATCGCATCAACTCGCCCAATAGAACCTCTTTCTTCCATAATTTGCCCTTTTTGAGTTAAGGCTGTCAGGACTGAATCGGGGAAAGTATTGGCTTCATAAAATACTTTATTCGGAAGCCATTGATGATGAAAACGTTTAGCTTGTACTGCTTCTGACATTGACATTCCAAAATCAACTACATTGACAAATGTCTGAAAAACAGAAGTAATAATCGTAGAACCGCCTGGCGTTCCAACAACCATAAATAACCTTCCGTCTTTTTCAACAATAGTTGGTGTCATAGAACTAAGCATTCTTTTTTCTGGCTGAATCGCATTCGCCTCCGCTCCTACTAGACCAAAAAAGTTAGGCGTTCCTGGCTTGGCACTAAAATCATCCATTTCATTATTTAATACAAATCCGCCACCGCTTACGATCACTTTTGAGCCGTAACTTGTATTCAAAGTCGTCGTGACAGAAACGGCATTTCCTTCTCCATCAACTACCGAAAGATGCGTTGTTTCTTCGCTTTCTTTGACTTGACCAGCTTCAGTTTCTTTACTCAAAGACGCTTTATTAGGATCAAAATCCGCCATTCTATTTTTAAGGTATTCCTTATTCGTAATTTGAGTAATTGGCACTTTATAAAAATCCATATCACCTAAATGCGTCGCACGATCTGCGTAAGTTCTGCGTTCTGCTTCAATCATTAAATGTGTCGTTGCTGGACTTTGAAAACCCCATTCTGCAATCGGATAAGGTTCGATACTACCTAATAATTGCGCCAAAGCAATTCCGCCGCTTGAAGGCGGTGGCATAGAATGTATTTCATAACCTTTATAAGTAAATGAAATTGGTTCACGCCACTTAGCTTCATAACTTTTCAAATCATCTTTGGTAATAATTCCACCACCTGCTTGCATTTCCGCGACTAATAAATCAGCGGTTTTACCTTCATAAAAGCCTGCTTGTCCATTATCACGAATGCGTTTTAAGGTTTCGGCTAAGGCTTTTTGTACCAAACGATCGCCCTTTTTCCATTCACCTTCTTTGACAAAAACAGGTGGAGTTGTATTGTATTTTACAAAATCTTCACGTTTACTATTCAAGCTACTGGCTTGTTTTTTTGTTAGATAAAAACCATTTTCAGCCAAATCAATCGCTGGTTGTATCAAATCTTTAAATGGTAATTTTCCATTTTTATGCGCAGCAAAAAGTCCTGCTACTGTTCCTGGAACGCCTACCGCCAAATGTCCATTACGGCTTTTGTCCGTTGCTTCTCCTAAAGAATCAAGATACATATCTCTTGTTGCGGCTTTAGGTGCTTTTTCACGATAGTCTAATGTCTTTACTTTTCCGTCTTTATCGCGATATACCATAAAGCCACCGCCGCCGATATTTCCTGCATTTTGATAAACAACAGCTAAAGCTAACTGCACACCAATCGAAGCATCTATGGCATTTCCGCCTTTTTCTAAGATTTCAACACCTACTCGTGTAGCTTCGGGATGAGCAGAGACAACCATTGCTTTGTCTGAAATAGCTGTTTTTTCAATATCATAACTAAATTCTGGGCTAGTTCGACAGGCACTGAGGATAAGGATAAACACTAAAAAGAGCGTTTGTATTGGTTTCATATTGGTTCTATTTGATTATATAAAAAAACGAACAAAAAACAATCGCAGTTGAAATGAGATTGTTTTTTGTTCGCTATTTGATCAATAATATTTATAGCATCAGACAAGTTACTAACTATCTTTTTTAATATCTAGAAAATAGTTAATCATTTTAATCTTCCTTCTATTTTTTTCATAAAACTCCTAATCGGAGATGATTAATCGTTTCGTTACTATTCCATTTCCCGCCTTTATTTTCATCAAATAAACACCACTTGCTATATTAATTAATGGTAATTGTTCGGTTAATTGACTAATATTTGATCTATAAAATTGTTGGACTAATCGCCCAGTTACATCTAATATTTCAATTTCCACGTCCATCATTTCTACCAATTCTAATTCTATATTAACATAATGAGCCGTTGGATTTGGGTACATTCGGAAACTCGTCACGCCTATTTTTTGATCGTTGCCTACGGTAAAAATAAACGCTGTGTCAGTCGTTGTACATCCATTTGCATCCATCACATCAACCAAATAAAAACCATCAACCAAACCAACAGCCGTTGCTGTAATTTGATTATTAGCATTTGCATCCCATAAATAAGTGTAATTCGGTGTGCCGCCACTCACGACGACCGTTGCCATTCCTAAACCTAACATTCCAGAATCTAAAGCAGTAATAAATTCTTCAATCACCACTGGCGTAGGCTGATCAACGATATAAGAAGTCGTATCGGTACAATTATTTCCATCCGTAACAGTCAAGCCATAATTGCCCGCACTCAGATTAGATAAAACTGAATTGGTACTATTATTACTCCAATTAAACATATAATTGCCTCCGCCACCAGTCACAGCGACTTGAATACTTCCATCTCCACCATTAAAACAAGAAGCATCTACAACGTTAGTCAAATTCGTTACTAAATCATTCGGTTCTGGTACATTTATAGGCGAACCGCTCGTTCCACTACAACCACCTGCATCAGTGAAAGTCACTTGATAAGTTCCCGTAGCTAAATTTGTAATATCTTCCGAAGTCGCGTTATTGCTCCAATTAAAGGTATAAGGCGCAGCACCACCATCAACAGTAATATCAATCGTACCGCTTGCATCACCAAAACATGCCACGGAATCAACTTCGATATTCGTTAATTGCGGATCGCTGATTATAAAATTAACAGGTTGAGCATCACAGCCTAATTGCGTGATTTTCCAATCATAAAAATAATTGTAAGTATTCGCAGCACCATGATTTTGTAACGTTAGGACATTTGGAATTTCATATCTACTTGGCACGCCACTCGTATGTCTAAACAATCGTAAAAATGAACTATGCCCCAAAGTAATATTATATTGTCCTTCTGCTAAATAAATATTCATAGGTATTTTGAGCGCAGTTCCCACTTCACTTGGCGTGATTGTATGAATGATTTCCTCGTATTCTGATCCGTTGTAATTATTACCTTTTACTATTCTAATTTTGATTGTACTCGCCAAATCGGGATAAATTGTAATCGTATCAATCGTTAAAGGCTGTTCAACTATTACATCCATCGCAAAATAACGATTGGTACTTGAAGCAACTATTCCACTATTCAAATTCGGCAAACCAACAGAAAGCGTATCTACTACACCAACCACCTGATAAGTCGTATCATTCAATAAAAATGGTACATTGAAACTATTATTTCTACTCAAAACAGATGTTACATCCTTCACATTATTGAACCAAACATAGCCTTTATCTACTTTCCCTGCTGGATAACTCGCAGATGCCGCAGCATTTGGAATACCTAAACAAGTCACTGCATCTACGGTATTAAGCGTAATTCCTGGTGCAAAATAAATGCTTTGTTCTAATGTATCATTCGTAATATCATCGTCTGTATTATTTTCGATAAATACTGTAAATTGATAGGTTTCACCATAATATGTATCTAAAGGACCGAAAGAAAGCGTGTCAAAATCAGTAGGAGATAAATTAGATAAACTCGATGTGAATGTATTGGTCGCGCCTCCTGTTACTTCCATTTTAATCGTCGCATTAGCAAAAGTATTCAAACCAAAATTACGAACAACTACATCAATCATAGTATTAGGATTACCACAAGATTTATCAGTAGATCCAATAATCTCAACAATTCCCAAATCACTATTTAGCGGAATAACTTCATCCGCGCCCATGTCAACTGTCGCGCCAAAAGGTCGAGCCTCTCCATCAATATCATCAAAAATACCTAGTGAGTTATCTCCAGCATCAACACCTGGTCCAGTGAGTAATCGAACATTTTTAAAGCCTCTCAAAATCGGCTGTGTCCCTATACTATTCGTATTCCATTGTGGGAAAGTAGTTTGAAAAGTAGCAAAATTAGGGATAGTATCTGAGTTAAATTCAATTAATAATGCATCTGGACTATAAAAATTATTATAATCAATCGTGTAATTTGCAATATCAATATCAGTTGTGTCCATTGACAATGCGAAATTATTCTTGTTTCCAGTATAAACAATATTATTCCGCATATCCATAGAATCTACTCTATCCATCACCACTCCTTTGCCATATTGTGAGACAATTGTATTGTGCCAAATATTAAGGTAAGATAAGCCACTAATATTTAAAGACCATGAATTATACGTAAAAGGAGCGATAGAATCAGCAAATGCCATATTGAAAATGTTATTAATAACATTAATAGTATCAGTATAAATTGGGTTCAAATAACTCTGTCGAATAGACATCGATGCTCCCAAACCACTAATAATTTCATTTCCAATAATATCTGCTTTTTGTGTCTGATATATATAAGCACCTATTCCTGCACTAGTTTCGTTTTTAGTAGATATTTTATTGTGAGAAAAAACCAAATTACTTTGATTTGATAATTCAACAGAAGAATAAGAAACTCCTTCAAACTCAATAATATTATTTTCAATAGTTGTGTGTTTTGTTAATTCACCGTCGCTATCTCCCCATAAAAAAATCGAATGTTCTTCTACATGATAGAAAAAGTTATTACGAATGGTCAAATAATCTCCATAAGGCTCAGAAAAATTAATATACTCAATTCCTCTAATACCACTAGCAAATCCATCAGGCAGTATTTTACAAGTTTCTATCGTATTAAAATCTGCCTTTCTGTCTAAATAGATACAACTACCATTAGAATTTAAGCTCGCATATCGAACAGTTAGATTTCTAATCACAATATGATCTGCACCATTTAGATAGATTGAATGAAGATTGTTGGGATCAGTTGTATTTTCAATAGTCACCAAACTCGTATCTATTCCATCAAAAATAATTGGTCGAGTAGCATCAGCACCAATGATTTCTTCTAAAATTAATGGCTCATTGTAAACCCCTGCTTGTATTTGAAAAATAACCGTATCCGAAACACCACAATTGCTCAATG
>CAKZLL010000273.1 GCA_937125475.1 uncultured Saprospiraceae bacterium
TACTCACCAAATTAATAATTTTGACATAACCATTTGTCCCATTTTCTCCAAAACCAGAGAGATAACCAGTATTCGCATCTATACCAACAAAATACCTAGGCTGTGTTACATTATCAATCACTGCTTGCTCCTCAAATGTCTCTGCATCTACGATTTCTACCCTATTTGCGTTATTTACTACAATGTAAGCTTTGCCCTCATGAATAGTAATCGACTGAACAACACTTCCCAATTGTCTTCCATTCACTTGTTCAAAAATGGCTTGTTTTGCCAATAAAGAATCTCGATCGAAAAAAGTCACAGCTCCTGCCCCATTCGGAAATTGCCCTTCATTCGTTACAAAAACCCCTGTTTTGTATTCTCCATCTGGTTCTGTAGGCTCTTCGGGATCACAGCTTGCCCAAAATAAAGCAATGACTGCTAATAGTAATACATTTTTTAATGTCTTAAATCTTTCCATGATTTATAATTGTTCTATTTCGGTGATTGTCTGATATTTTGCAATCACACTATTTGTTAAAAATAATACTAATTCCTGTTTGAAAATTTCTGCGCGGCATCGGGCGCGATTCAATGACTTGATAATCTACGTTCCAAATATTATTTAATTTAAAATGCCAATGAAATCGCGCTTTTTTATAAAAATGATAACGGATCATTACATCTCCAGTCGAATAGCGATCAAGAGACCTGCTATTATTCGTTGTTGTAAATCTTTTGCCTATAAAATGCTGACTATATCGAACCAGCCATTTTCTATAATTCAATTGTAGATCTACATTTCCTTTATGCATCGGTACATAAATTAATTGCTGATGTAGTGAAGTGCTGGCATTGTCTGCTACTTTTTGGTTAGTTGATTTAACAAATTCATAATTGCCTCCCAGCTTTAATCGCCAGCCTTTTTTGAAACGCCAAGTAGCAGAACTACTCACATCAGCACCACGCGACCAAACCTCCAAAATGTTGATCGGCGACCAAAAACTACCATTAGGTTGCCATAATATCCAATTGGAAATATTTTTATTAAAAATAGCTAACTGAGTTGAAATGCGCGTTTTCTTTATTTTGAAATTACCTTGAACACCTAATTCTTCCGACCAGCTTATTTCTGGTTCTAAATCAGGATTACCGCCAGGAGACCAGTATAAATCATTAAAAGTAGGCAAGCGGAAACTCCGAGATACATTCAAATAGCCATTCCATTTTTTATTCATTTGATAATTAAAATTCAAATGCCCTGAGATCGGTTTTGCATCTCCATCAACTACATCTTCTCGAATTCCCGCATTGAATTGATATTTATCCGTAGGGCTTGACCAAGCATATTCTGCAAAAAATGCCAATTGATTTTGGACAAAAGTCCCTTCATAACCTTCTGAAAAAGCATTAAGGTGTGTATATTGAGTACCAATTTTAATACTTTGTTTCTTTGGTAGATAAATATAGGTTTCCAATTTGTTACTCCAAGTTGTAGCGCGACTGGTATCGTCTAGACTAATTTGCTCATCGCTATATCTGATATATTCATCAAAATAAGCAGAACTAATATGCCATGCCGTTTTCTTTCCAACGTATTGCCAATGCGCCAACAAACGAGTTGCAGCATCATCTTGAAAGGCTTTACTATCAGCTTGTATCATCGAAGGCGGTAGAGCGCGATGACTATTTTGATGCCAAAGTTTCACATCTACACTTTGATTTTTATTGATGAGAAAGGCATTTTCTTGAAAAATTCCGTATTGCTCAAAGGCGGAATTTGTTTGATTAACTACAGGTTTTCCGAAAAGGCTAGTATTTTGGAAAGAAAAATCATTTTTTGCAGCATGATGAAAAATACGGGTTTTATTGTAAAATTTGCCATTACTCCATTTTACGGCTAGACTTTCATTATAATTATTAAAACTCCCAACTTTCGCATCTAGCGTGATATTTAGCCCTTTTCTAAAATAAATAGGATTGTTCAAAACGATTGCTCCACCTATCGCTCCACTTCCAAAACTAGTACTTGCCCCACTTTTAACAACACTCGCTTGATCCACAAAACTCGTCGGAATAAGAGATAAATCTAATGTTCCATTCATTGAACTTTGTAAATTAAACCCATTCCAAAGCACAGCAGTGTGACTCGATCCAGTTCCTCTCATGCTAGAAGTTGCTAAACTTCCCTGCCCATAAGATTTTATAAAGATGGAATGTTCGTCTTGCAATAAATCGGCTAGATTATAATAACTAGAAAATTTCTGACTTGAAACAGCTTTTGTCACTGCATCATCTATCCTCCTAGGATATCGACAAACAACAGAAGTAAATGAATACCTTGAAGAATCAGACACTTCTAACTCAGGAAGGACAACATCAATACTATCCTCTACTTGCCCATAAGTAGAAGCAAAGAAAAAGAAAAGACTTATAGTAATATAAATGATACGCGCCATAATTAGATATATTTTAATTAAAAAATATGGCGCAGAAAAACAGGATAGTTCAATGAGCAAATGAAAATAAAATTAACAATTCCTTTAAGGGCATTATCAACTCTCAACTTTCAATTCTCAACTAATAAATAGCTTTTACCTTTCTCCCGAAGATAGTTTCGCTGCACCGCGTTTGGCAGGTCTTCTGACTCGTTTCATTTATTATCACCTTCCCAAACGTATATTAAAAATAACGCTCAGTGGCTATTTGATAACAAATTTCTAGATGTTAGGGACATTAATTAAGATTAACAACTAGATAAAACTTACAGCAACGGGGATTGTTTTGGATTTTCACCAAATTCCCTTTTAAGATTCAAAAAATATTTTTTTCATGAACCACCAAATGCTTCGGCAAAGGTAAAATATTTTCAGCAATAATTTTTTTTAAAATATATATGATGAAAATTTGTAATATATAAATAAATGATATATATTTGCATCAAGCAATAAAGTGTTTTACATAAGTTTTTATGGTATTGAATTTGGTTAGGTAATATTCATCTAGTAAGCCCTTCCGCAAAAGCGGGGGGCTTTCTTTTTTGCCCATTAACAATAAAAAACAAAGAAAACACGCATTTTTTTTTCTTTGTAATCTTTTAAAAAACAAATAACGAAATTTCGCTTGAAAATTAGATATTCTCCTTTATAATTATAAATTTGCATTTGGAATTTATTTTTTTAATAAAAGACTTAGTACAAGTCTAAAGAAGAGCTATTCAACATTGATTTATATTACATTTTGAATAATATCAAATGTGATAGAATTAGTTTTTAAAACATAATTTATATGAAGAAAATTCTAGTATTGGGATTAGGCAAAGTAGGTTCATTGGTTGGCGTTTTACTCAATCATCATTTTGAAGTGACTGGATTGGATCAACAAAAACCGCATTATGATTTTGAATTACCTTTCCCTGTTTTGGAAGGAGATGTGACTTCTGAAACATTTTTAACTAAGACATTACCACAGTTTGACGCAGTAGTTTCTGCTTTGCCTTATTTTTTGAATAAAGCAGTTGCCAAAGCAGCTTATGACAATGGCATGAGTTATTTTGACTTGACAGAAGATGTAGATACAACCAATTATATTAGAGAATTGAGCAAAACTTCGACGGGTGTTATGGCTCCTCAGTGCGGTTTAGCTCCTGGTTTAATTGGAATTGTTGGGTCGGATTTGACTAAAGATTTCACTAAACTAAGAGACATTGAATTGAGAGTTGGCGCGTTGCCTCGTTATCCGAATGGCTTAATGGCTTATTCTTTTACTTGGTCGCCTGCTGGTGTGATCAATGAATATTTGAATGATGCAGAGGCGATTCATAATGGTGTTCGCAAAATGGTTCCGTCACTCGAAGGTTTGGAGTATATCAATATTGAAGGACAAGAATTTGAGGCGTTTACTACTTCTGGCGGTTTGGGTACGATGTGCGAAACCTATGATGGAAAAGTTGATACATTAAATTATAAAACAATGCGCTATCCTGGGCATGCGCGTTTGATGCGTTTTTTAATGTATGAATTGCTAATGAAGAACGATAAAAAGCAACTCGAAAAGATTTTGACAGAAGCTAAACCACCTGTGAAAGACGATGTGGTTTACGTTTATGCGGTAGTTGAAGGTTGGAAAGGAGAGAAAATATTTAGAAATGAATATTATCGCGCTTTCCATCCACTACAAATTGATGGCAATATGTGGCGAGCGATTTCTTGGACTACTGCGGCATCTTTGGCAGCAGTCGTTGAAATGGTCGCGAATGGTTCTTTGCCAAATAAAGGATTTATCAAACAAGAAGATATTCCTTTTGACAAGTTTTTAGAAACTGAAAATGGGAAATTTTTCTTATAGAATTGCTTGATTGCTTGATTGCTTGATTGCTTGATTGCTAAACTTTTATTGTAAAGTTTAACAATCAAGCAATCATAACAATTTAACCATTAAGTAATTTTCTTATCGAATAATAATAAAACTACCTTTAAAATAAAACTCTTCTCCCTGATAGCAATCGCCCTGAATGACATAAACATAAGCATCTTGTGCTTGATTTCTACCATTAATTTTAGCATCCCATTTGTCATTTGGATCAGTAGTTTCATATACTTTCTCGCCCCAACGATTGTAAATTCGCATGCTAAAATTATTAATACCATAAGGGGAAATCACCCCAAATTCATCATTAACACCATCGTTATTAGGTGAAATAGCATTTGGAATACCCATTTTGTCTTCAATACAATTGTTAGGTGCAGAAACCGCCAAAAATAGTATTTCAGAACAACCATTCTGATCCATCACTACAATTTGATAAGTAATATCGTCCAGAGGCGTAATCGTTGGATTAGGACAATCCGTACAACTCAAAAAGTCGGTCGGAAACCATTGATAAGTATTTCCTCCCAGTATTTCAACCATCGTACTTTGACCAATCGGTATGTCAATTTGACTAACCAAATCAGCGTCTATTTCATCATAGAAATCTAAAGTCGTTCGATGCACACTATCACAACCTGCCGTACTAGCGAAGGTTTGGAAATAATCCCCTGCTACTGTATAAGTTTGATTATTCCAAACTAGAGTATCTCCAAAACAAAGCGTCGTACTTGAATTTGTTAAAATATTATTAGTCACATTTAGCGTCAAGCAAATCGTACTGTCACAACCATTGAAAGCAACAAAATCATGGCAATATGTGCCGCTTTGATTATAAAAAGTACCGCCTAATTCCACAGAATCACCTTGGCAAATTTCTAAAAATTGCTGTTGAAATGAAGTATCTAATACTGTTAAATTCAATGTATGAACACTATCACAACCATTCCAAGCTTGAAGTGTAAAAGTATAACTACCTGATTGATCGAGTATTGAACCATTATAATTTAAGTCTTCTCCAAAACAAATATTCTGATTTTCACTAGTTGGAGCTGGTGCATTTGACACAAAAACCGTCGCAAAATCCGTGTCTTCACAACCATTTTCATCTGTAACAACAAGTTGATAAGTTGTTGTTTGGCTAGGAAAAGCAATCGGATTTGAGATAAATGGATTTGTGATTGTTGCGTAAGGTGTCCAATGATAGGTATAGTTTGGATCAACCACAGCAGCTAATTGTGCCGAAGTTGCATTATCACAAACCCCAACATCACTACCAGCGTCCGCAGTTACGGAATGAACCGTCAACCAAGTACTATCCATAAAAGTACAACCTAAATTATCAACTATCATCAAATTATACCATTGATTTGTCGTTGGTTGAATCGTCGTCGTTGCACTATTTGGATCAGTTATATTTTCTCCTGTCCAAGTATAATTTGTTCCCGTAGTTCCTGCCGTGACTTGCGTTGTATCTCCTAAACAAATCCCTACACTATCCAGATTTGCTGTTAATGTTGGATTAATCGAAACGGTATGAACATAATCAATAATACAACCTGTTGAAGTTGTCGCGCGTTGAATAAAGCTATAAAAAAGCGCTCCGCCATTCGGATTATCAATATTAACTTGTGTCATTGAACAAGTATCACACTGTACAAAATTCGTTTGCCAATCGTAAGTATAACCCGCAATTGGCGCAATACCTACCGAAATATCTGTATTAGGGCAGCCTTGAACTAACGGTAACACATTGAATCTAATTGGCGTAGTTGCAGCAGATTGCGAGCCACTACAAATGCAATTTCCAGCAGGATCAATCACTGCAATAATATTACAAGCCATTCCTGGCGTAGTATAAAACCCTGTATTATTCGATGATAAATTAACAAAACCACCTGCCGCAATATTCAAATTCATAGTTTGTGAATGTAACAATAGGTCGGCTGCGGTAATTTGACCATCTCCATTTACATCATGATAATAAGTAATAATAACTGGTCCATTGAGGGCTGCTCCATTATTTTGAATGGTCATTGCACGTTGGATATATTCTTGATTTCCAGCGGCACTTACCACAAATTGTAAACTCGTAATATCCAAAACTGCTCGCTCTATCTTAATCCCATGCTGCGCATTTCCTGTCGAAACAAGAATATTACAAATCGTGTTAGTTGCCACACAAAGCGCGTTAGCTGGCGAAACCGTTTGCACAAATAATAGCAATTCATCTCCACAAGCAAAATTAATATAACCTTCGGTTTGAATATTAAAGGAAATCGTCGAACCTGCTGAAAGTCCTGTGTTCATTTTCCATTTTAATACTTGCAAGCCGTTTTTGATTTCAATTGAAGGCGCTGAATTAATCGCGTTAGCCAATGGACTGTAAGAATTTGCAAAATAAGTAACTCCAGCAGGAAGCGTAATAAAAATACTATCATTGCTGCCCGTTATGCCCGTTGTCGTAATATCAATTCGCGATGAAACGGTATTCGCACAACCCGTTGCAGTATCAGCAATAACGTTAATACTGGTATTATAAGCCGCAATTGCCCCTGAAATATTAATCGGATTTCCTGCGCGTCGAATACTATTAATCGGTGAAAAACATTGATTATCCGCTTTTCCTCGAAAAGTAATATAAGTCCCTCCAATAAAATCACAATCCGCAATAACATTAAAGCGAACATGAAGCATATTATCAGGATATTTATTAATATTCTGTAAACCATTCGCGCCAATAGAGGCTTGCAAGGCTGAAATATCCCATTCATAAACATTCCCCGATACCAAAACTGGATCTGGAATTGGTACAAAAACACTACCATCAGGATAAGATAATTCGCAAGTACCACCGACAATATCCAATCCTTGTGGTAAAATAACTTCTAACGAAACGTTTTTCGCTGTTCCTAATTCGGCATTAAATACTTTAGCAATATGATAAGGAATATTCGTACATAAAGGAAAAGTATTAGCCGCTGGATTTGTAATGACCATTTCTAACTCTGGGCGAACAGATTCTACTGTCAAATCTATATTACTTTGATAACAAGCTGTATCAAGCGGATTAGTATAAATGGAGCAATTCCAACCGTAATTGAGTTCCATTGTTTCAATACCACAACCCGAATTAATCACGCAAATTCGGAATTGTCTAGTTTCGTTTTTGAGCAAATCGCCATAGGTATAAATTCCGTTCGTAGATGAAATGGGCAGATTAGTTGCCAAATCAATGATTTCATAAGTTGCCAAAGTTCCATCGGGCGAAACGGGATGAAACCATAAATTAAACGCTTCTTTACTTTGCAAACTTCCTACATTATTCGGTGAATTAGTTACACTAAATTCCCAGCAAACCGTGTCAGTAGTAGCGACCAAATTAGGCAAAAGCGTGGCATGACTTAAAATCGGATTGAGCGTCCGAATACCACTCGAATTTATTCTAACTGTATTAACAATAGAATCATTAAGCTCTTTGGATAGTTGAATTTTGGCAGATAATTGTGCATCAAAAAAGCCATTATTCGTACAAGGACCACTAACAATATTTTGAGTAAAATAGTAAAAACCTTCATCAAAAATCGTATCACTAAAGCCTGTAATATCATAATTGTAAACGCTATCCACAGGATCAATATGACTGACTGGAACACCTTGATTGAGCAATAAAATACTCGCTTCAGGAATTCCTGCAAAAGTAAGACGCGTTGTATCTAATTGAAAATTAGGATCTGGTTTGAAACCAAGATCTGTAATTCTTGCAAATTCTCTAACTTCATATGGGAAGAAATTAGGATCAGCCAAATAAAATTGAATTGAATTCAAGCCTGTAAAATCATTGGCTTCGCATGGACGAACTGCCGCAGTCCCCAAATTCATGAATACCCGATACCCCGAATATTCCATCACATCGAAAAACGTATCTATTTCAAAACTATAAAAATCAGGAAAATAATTTGCATCACTTAACATCAATTCTGGCGTTGCCAAAAGTTGAATCGCATTGTGATTAAATTGCGTTTGAGGGTCAGCCACATTATATCGCAATTTGTAAATGCTTTCTATATGTATCGAATCATTTTCTTCATATCTAAAACTAGCTGGCAAACATCCCAAACTACTCAGGTGCGATACATCCATATTAACATAATAAATCAATGTATCTACTGTGGAATAAGCCGAAAAATCAACATTTGGACAAGTATAATTGACATTTGTACTCGAATCATAAATAGAAACGGTACTCGAAAGCATCGAAATACCTTTATCTGGATCATATAAATCCGCACTTGATACTCCTCCTTTCCATTCAGTTCTCCATTTGGCATATTGATATTGATTTTGGAATTCATCCAAAATTTTGCCGCTCATAACTTCCCTAATCGTATCTCCAACCATTGCTCGTTGTTGGGCAACTAGCAACATATTCATAGTACCCGAAGCATCTGGCACACTATTATTATCATTATCAACTTGACCGTAATTAACCCGTTCAAGGTAATAACTATCATCATTAAATGCTATTCCGACCAATGTATCGGTCAAGGTATCTTGAAAACAATCAATTTCGATCGTCAAATCCTTGGAACAAAACTCCAAGCCTCGACAAGTTGTATCACAATTAGAATCGAAGAATAAGAAAGTCTGAATATCCAACGTATAAATCGAATCAACAATCGGGCAACTTGCATTACAATCTAAATCAAGAGAAAAATTCATGGTAGGCAAATTCGAATTCAAAGGCAAAGTATGTTTGACCTCGATTGTTCGAGCTGTTGTGTCATAATTAATTTGATATGCTGCTTGACCATCAATTTCGAAATCATTCGGATCATTATCCCAAACAACGCCGCAAGGCAATTCCATCTTTGTATTAAAATAGCCATTGGTTTGATTGACAACCTGAGCCGTATCGAAAAAATCGTAAGCTACATCAACCGTTTCAGCATTTTGTAATTTGACAAAGCTAGGCATGATTACAGAACCAAAACTTTTAATTCCTACTGGCAAATTATCACCCGAAGTATAAGCAGAACAAGCTCCAAAATAACCATGTTCATATCTCCATCCTGCATACATATCAGTACAAGCCTCTGCGCAAAAATACATTTGCCAATCCAAAATCACACTATCTCCAGGAGCAATATCAGGCAATACCATTCTGACATTTTCTTGCAAATCATTGGGCTGAAAGCAAGTCGTTGTCGTCATACTTTTCTTAAAGAAAGGAAAAAGAGGCGTTGTTACGCCATTTACCGTGATTGTAATCGTACTATCATCAATGGCATTGATAAAATAATCATCATATGTTTCTAAAGCATTGACCCCAAATTGCACTAAACTAGCTGTAAAATCACCAATATTTTTAATGACCATTCGTTGCGGAACAGCATTATCTCCACAGTAACAATCATCAAAATTAGAAACAGGTCTAAATTCTAAATTCGCTTGAAGCGGGCAAGTATTCACACCTATTGCACCAATATTATTATCAAATTGACAAATAGAATTGCCACATCCCCATTCTGCTCGAAGGTCAGATGTCACTGTTCCTCCACAAGCAACTATCGTAATATTTTCTGTAATAACAATAATTTCATTGAACTCAAAAAGCCCATCTCCATCACCTATTGACATAAAATCAGCACTAGTCAACATTAAACGATATTCGCCTGGACCACCAATAACTGGCGTTCCTAAAACCGAAGTAATTGCTAATCCACCTCCATTATCATCAACAAAATAGAGCGTATCCAATGCGCCTGGACGAGTATTTCTGATCGTAACTGTTCGCGTAAGTACATCATCACAAATAAAACCTGCCGTTGTGACGGGCATGACTTGCGAAATTACGAGCAATGCCGTTTCTATATTATATGGTAAGGTGGTGATATTTTTTGTGCCTCCCGTGTAGTTCGCAACGATTTGATTTTGAAAAATCACGCCATTATTAATATCTGTGACCAAATCACAACCAGCTTTGGCGGTAATCCAAAAAGTATCTTTTTGTCCAGCTAAAAAATTAGGCAAAGCAAAAACAGGATGATTTAAATCAGTTATATTTTGTTCTGTGGCATTCGCACCATTGACCGAACTAGGAACATAATCTAAACCATTAGGGAATTGAATATCAATAGTGATATTTTTCGTGGTATCCGTAGAGGTATTTTCTACAATGATCGCAAAATCTCCATCTTGACAAACCTCTAAACCACTAGGCGATAAGTAAGTAATCGTTAAGTCATTTGCTTTTGAGCAGAAAGCAAGAAAAAGCACGCAATAAATACTGGTGTAAATTTTTTTCACTGAATTTTGGTTTTAGAGAGAAATGGATAAATAACTTACTCCTCTTTCTATTAATTTTTTTCACAACCCCTTTTGTTTACTTTATCTAGTAAAGATTACTTTAGTATAGATATTAAGAATTACCTTATACTTTAATGAAGTATAAATCTGGAAAATTTGATAAATTTGTTGTGAAATATGTACTTAACTTATAATTAGATGTGTTGCAATTTATAAAATTTTCTTATATAAAAAATGTAATTTAAAAGCTAATTTTACCTTTTCCTTGTTTTGTTACATTAGAGAACCAAAATAAGTTAAAAGTATTTATGCTATAAATAATTATTACAATTAAAAAGTATCCAATGAAAAATCCTTTATTCTTTTTGTTAGGACTATTGCTCTTATTAAGTGCGTGTGATGAAACAGAAGAATTAGCTATTGATTATAAATATGATTATTTTCCTTTAGAAATTGGAAAATACATCACTTATTCTGTTGACTCTATTACTTATTCTACGCTTAATGGAAATATAGTTATTGATACTGGTTCTTATCAAATACGAGAAACGGTTGTAGATACTTTTACAATTATAGATACTTTTAATAACACGATAACGATAGGACCATTAGTCTATGAAGTAGAACGCAAACGAAGAAAAAATGCTGGAGATGCTTGGCAAATTGAGACTGTTCTCGCTGTTCATAGAGGAGCAAATCGTTTAGAATGGACAGAAAATAATCGCAAGTTTATAAAAATGTTTTTCCCTTTAAAATCAGAAAAAAAATGGAATGGAAATCTATACTTTGATGAAACGGAGCTTGTCCCAGTCAAAGGGGAAGTTATTGAAGTATTCAAAGCTTGGGAATCTAATGTCACAGCGATTGATGAGCCTTATTCCTATGCTAATTTCGACTTTGATAGTACAATGGTCATTTCGCAGGCAAACTCTGAAAATGTAATCGAGTATAGATATTCAACAGAACGTTATGCGAGAGGGATTGGATTGATTGAAAAAGAAATGAAAATACTTGATACTCAATGTATCACGCCTTGTGCTAATGACACATGGGAACAAAAAGCCGAGAAAGGTTTTATTTTTAGAATGACGATGATTGACCATAATTAATGGACTAAACTGCTATTCATGTCGAAGATATTAGGCAGGAATCATTATTTTTCTACATATTTATTGTAAAAATTATTAAAACAACCTAAAGTAATTAAGCTATGGATGCTCCATTATCGAATATCTTGCCTATTATTATTTCATTTCTTTTTATTGGTGGTATAATTACATTAATCGTTTACCTTAATAATAGGCAAATGGAAAAACTGCATAATAATTTTCGGAGATTAGCCGACGAATTTCGCCTGAATTATATTGAACCAGAAAAAAAATGGTGGAAAAGAGATTATCCTGTCGTTGACGGAATGTTGCTCGATAGACATGTTAGAATAGGTATGCGTGTCGTCGGTTCAGGCAAACATCGACAAGAATATACCTATATATCAATGGATTGTACTAGTAAAGGCTATACAATGTCCTTAACTCAGGAAGGCTTTTTGGGTAAAGTAGGGAAGTTTTTTGGTGGGCAAGATATTCAAATTGGTGATCAAGCATTCGATGCAGCTTTTATTATTAAAGGGAATAATGAACGAATTATTAAAAATCTACTAGACGCTTCTACTAAGCGAATGTTAGTAGAAAATCGGTCAAATTTAATAGGAAAACTAGAAGTTCGTCATAATAAAGTTTATTACGAAGCGGTTTATCAAATGTACTATGAGAAAAACTATAGAGTCATTCGTCAAATCATAAAAGTCATGGAAACATTCGCTAAACGGACAGATGAAGTCCAGCATTATATATAATAATCATTTCTACGAACTTCTATACCTAAAAATAAAAACTTGAAGCACTATAATTAAATCACAGATTGTGCCTCAAGTTTTTTTTCAATAACCTCCAAATAATTTTCAAAAAATGGATTCTACCTCAACAGACAACAATGAAAATGTATGGATTGCGCTTATTTTCATCCTCCTCACAGCTCTTATAATCTATCTTGTACATAATAATATGGAAACCTCGGATAGAAGAAAAGCAGTCTTTCAAAAAATAGCTGAAATGCTTGGGCTTTCTTTTTTGTCTTCTTCTATATTAGGAAATTATTATCATGGAATTGGAGGAATAATATCCGACCATAAGGTTAAAATTGGACTATTAAGTAAAGGTAGCGAGACTAAAACCACTTACTCTTATTTTTCCATCGAGTTAAATACGCCTAGTTTTGAATTCAAATTAATTCACAAAGATGTTTACTCTTCTATTCAAGCCTTTTTTGATGTAGATTATTATGTAAATTTTGAAACGGAGACACTTCCGCCCAATCTATTAATCAAAACAAATGATCCTTCTATTTTAAAAATGATAGAAACAAAGATCTTTGATAGCCCAATTATTCATCAGATTCAACTTCACAACGGAACGCTCATTTTACAAGACAATACACTTACATTCGAATCTAAAAAAATAATAGACACAGAAGCAGATATTCCTTTTGTCATGGAAATGGTTGAAGCCTTAGGCAAGATTATTATACAAATTGAAGGTGTTAAATCTTAATTTTATAAAAAATAAAAAAATATGACTTCCCAAGATGTGTTAGTTATTATTCTTATAATTGTTTCTTTAGCAGTTGTTTTTGCCATTCGTTATATCTTGGCTCAAAGCCAAAAAGATAAATTCGTCAATAATTTTCAAAAGTTAGCACAAGCATTTCAGTTCGATTATATTCCGCCTCGGAGATTCTATTCCAACCTAAAAAAAGGAGAAGTAAAAGGTTATCCTTCAGTAGATGGAATGTTGTTAGAGCGCCATGTTCGAGTCCACATAAAATGTATTGATCATTCCAATGAAATTCCAAAATATACTTGTATATCAATGGCTTGCGCTAATTTAAGTTATACGATATTTTTGTCAAATGAAGTTTTTTTTGATCAGCTTAATAAGGCTTTTGGAAGTCAAGATATTCAAACTGGAGATAAAGATTTTGACAAAAAATTTATTATTAAAGGTAATAATGAACAGCTCATTAAAAAGCTATTTGATACAGCAACCAAACAATTATTGATAAAATATAGATCGAGTTTAGATTGGAAATTAACAATCTATAAAAACGAAATCTATTACGAAGAAAAGTATATAATGGATCATGATGAAAATTATAAAAGAACTATTGAACTCATTAAAATGATAGAAAAAATAGCGCAACGAGCAGAAGAAGTCCAACGGATTTACGCCTAATTTCTTTTCAATATTAAAGCTTAAATATAAGTCAATCCAAAATCGTAAAAAATGATTCTTGAAAACCTATTAATTATTGTTATTCCCTTTTTATTGCTCACAATTTTTTTAATATTTAGCGTTTCTCAACTCCCAACTCAAAAAGAAAAACTAAGTAATAATTTCCAAAAACTAGCAAAAGAGTTTCAGTTAAATTATATTGGAGCAGATCAAAAATGGTGGAAATATGATCCTTCTGTAAATGGTTTTTTATCGGATCGTTATGTCAAAGTTAACGTAAGAGTGGCTAGTGTAAACCAAAATACGGAAAGATATACCTGTATTTCAATGACTTGTGCTAACTTGAGTTATACGATGTCCTTATCAAAAAAAGATGCCCGTAATCGAGGTAACGTTCTTTTAGTAAACCAAGGTATTCAAGATGATGATGACTATTTTAATAAAAAAATCAGTATTCAAGGCAGTAATAAACTAGCAGTCCAAAAACTACTCAATACAATAATTAAGCGATTATTGATTAAGCATATATCAAATTTGAATTGGGAACTCACCGTTAATAAAAATGAAATCTACTACGAAGAAGAATATATAATGGATCAGGACAAAAATTATAAAAGGACAGTTGAACTTATTAAAATGGTAGAAAAAATAGCACTACGGGCAGAAGAAGTCCAGCGCATTTATCAATAATTTCTTGGGTTCTTTTTAATACTTCAATATTAATCTGTTTTTTATTTCCTTTCATCGGGAAAACTGAATAATAATACTAGAAGTCGTTATATTTCTTCCATTGACTAGACAAAAATTCTTAATATGATCATAGCATGGGCATTTGTATTAAAATTTATTGGTAAGTTGTTGCTTTATAGTTCATTATCTTTTGGAGCTACCTATTTTTCAAAAAATAATTTCAATAAGAAGTTAAGATCAAATTTTAAAAGAATAGGAGACGAATTACAATTTTCTTTTTTCTTACAAAAAAGAAATGTATTCAATGCCATTGCTCCGCCCGCTCTTAGCGGAATGTGGAAAGAAAGAGCTGTTGATTTCACATCGACTGACTATGTCAATCAAAGTTTTAAAATCTCTATGACCACTGGAAATAAACGCGAAACATTTAAAATTCAACCTAAAAAGATATGGAAAAGCTTAATCAATAAATCTCAAATAATAAAAACGGATAATCAAGAAATGAATAAGAAATTCTTGATAAAAGGTACAAATTCCACTTTTATCCAATCCGTTTTTGATAAAGAGTTGGCTCATTATTTTGTTTTGCATCAAAATGCTATAAAACACACAATTACAATTAAACCTTATGAAATATCAGTCATTTTTGTTTCAGCCCAAAAGGAAGAAAATATGAAAAATGGTTCATTAGAAAAAGACATCAAATTTATGCTGTCTTTAATGGACAAAATAGCCAATCGAATGGAAAATGTCGCATATTCTTCTCGTTTAATTGGTAAAAAATCTATTCCCATTTTGGTATAAAATCAATTTTCACACCATATAGAAAAAATAACAAAAGCCTAGGATTACTTCAAAAAAGTCCTAGACTTTTGCTTTTTAGCATCAAAAAAAAAATTATCTGCATTTCTTTTCATTTTTTCTACCAAAAACGAAACGCTTTTCTTGCAATCTTTGTATTATTGCTAACTTTTTTAATTGTTTAGGTGTCAGGCGTCAGGCGCGAGGTGTCAGAAAAAAAGATCATTGAAGCATATATTTTAGATATTAGCTACTAAAAACAGGGCTAACATCTAAAATTTGTGCTTTTTTCTGCCTCCGACACCTAAACAGTTCTCAAATTTTAATTCACGAATTAATTATAAAAAATGAGTATTTCCACTAGGTACAACCCAGCCGATACCGAAAGCAAATGGTATCAACATTGGCTAGACAAACGTTATTTCAATTCCAAACCCGATGAACGCGAGTCGTTCAGCGTCGTTATTCCGCCACCTAATGTAACAGGTGTGCTACATATGGGGCATGTTTTGAACAATACTATTCAAGATGTATTGTGTCGCAAAGCGAGATTGGAAGGTAAAAATGTCTGTTGGGTACCTGGTACAGACCACGCTTCTATCGCTACCGAGGCAAAAGTCGTGAAGTTATTGCGCTCTCAAGGCATCAAAAAATCCGATCTTTCTCGGGAGGAATTTCTTGAGCATGCTTATGCATGGAAGGAAGAATATGGCGGTAAAATTTTAAATCAACTCAAAGAATTGGGTGCATCTTGTGATTGGGAGAGAACCCGTTTCACAATGGAGCCGAAACTTAATACGTATGTTACAAAGGCTTTTGTTGATTTATACAAAGAAGGAAAGCTATATCGTGGTTTGAGAATGGTCAATTGGGATTCAGAAGCTCAGACTGTTTTGTCGAACGAAGAGGTTATTCATGGAGAAGAAAATTCTCATTTGTACCATATCCGGTACGATTTAGAAACTACCGAATCGGAACGCACCAAGTTAAAAGAAGAAGAAAAAAGCTTGGAAGTATTAGAAAGAATGTTGATCAAAGATGAAAAACATTCGGGTCATTTAACTCGATTATATAATTTTCAGAAAAAGAATGTTGAGCAACTAAAAAAACAGTTGAGTGTCATTATTGCTACTCAACGCCCAGAGACCATTATGGCAGATGCGGCGGTTGCAATTAATCCAAATGACCCGCGTTTTCAGCATTTAGTTGGAAGACGTGTTATTATTCCTATAATCAATCGGTCTATTCCGATTATTCAAGATGAATATGTAACATTGGATTTTGGTTCGGGCGTACTTAAAGTAACGCCTGCTCATGATCAAAATGATTATGAAATTGGAAAACGCCATAATTTAGAGGTCATTGACATTCTAAATGATAATGGGACTTTGAATGAAAACGCTCAAATTCTCGTTGGAGAAGATCGTTTTAAAGCGCGGATAAGTATCAAAGTTCTATTGAAAGAATCTGGACATTTGATCAAATTAGAGCAATACAAAACAAGTATTGGTCGATCAGAAAGAACCAATTCTGTTGTTGAACCTAAGCTTTCTTTACAATGGTATGTTGATATGAAAACCTTAGCAGAACCCGCAGTAAAGGCAGTTGCAGAAGGTGAAATTAAGTTTTATCCTAACAATTTTGTCAATTTATACAATCATTGGATGTCTCCTGACAATATTCGAGATTGGTGTATTTCTCGACAACTTTGGTGGGGGCAGCGTATTCCTGCTTGGTATTATGGAGAAGAATGTTTCGTAGCTGAAACCGCAGCGGAAGCATTAGTGCAAGCACAAGAAAAACTAAATAATCCAGCTTTGACGATTGAAGATTTGAAGCAGGAAGAAGATGTAGTTGATACTTGGTTTTCGTCTTGGTTGTGGCCTATGTCGGTTTTTGATGGGTTTGAAAATCGAGAAGAATTAGAGTATTACTATCCAACTAATGTATTGGTAACTGGATTTGATATTATCTTTTTCTGGGTTGCTCGTATGATTATGGCAGGTTATGAATGGGAAGGAAAAAGACCATTTGAACATGTTTACTTTACAGGAATGGTACGTGATAAACAAGGTCGTAAAATGAGTAAATCGCTCGGTAATTCTCCTAATACTAAAATGTTGATGGATAAATACGGTACAGATGGCACTCGTTTTGGCATTCTTTATACCGCTCCTGCTGGCGGTGATATTTTGTTTGACGAGTCAATGTGTGAGCAAGGTGCAAAGTTCACGAATAAAATGTGGAACGCCCTTCGAATGCTCAAACAACTTGAAGTAGTTGAGGCAAATACAAACACTGAGGCGCTGAAAGTTAATGAGTTAGCTATTGAATGGTTTAAAAATAGATTAAATCAAGCAGTTACGAATTTAAATCAAGACATGTCAAATTATCGCTTATCAGAGGCGTTAATGAGTATGTATAATTTGATTTGGAGTGAGTTCTGTTCTTGGTTTTTGGAAATGATAAAGCCAGAATACGGCAAGCCAATCGACCGCGCAACTTTAGCGAGTGCGACTGATTTGTTCGAGCAACAATTAACGTTGTTACATCCATTTATGCCATTTATCACGGAAGAAATTTGGCATTTATTAAAAGAACGAGAAGACGGCGAAGACTGTGTAATTAGTTCTTGGGCAACAGAGAGTGATTATGATGCGGATTTATTAAAAGCCGTTTCTAAAGCACAAGATGTAATTAGTAAAATTCGTTTGCAACGTAATAAAAATGGGCTTTCGCCAAAATTAGCTTTGACTGCTTTTGTTGAGAAATCAGCTAGTTCAGAAGCCTTTTTTGCAGATGCACGCATCAAGTCGATGATCATGAAATTGGGTAATTTGGCATCGCTCGAATTCACTTCTGATAATGTAGAAAGTAGTGTTTCTTTTGTTTCTGGAACAGAAAAATACTTCTTAGTTATCGAAAAAGAAATCGATGTTGAAGCAGAACGCAGTAGATTACAGAAAGAATTGAAACGCGCATCTGGCTTTTTAATTGGAGTTCGCAAGAAATTGAGTAACGAGCGTTTTGTTAATAATGCGCCCGAAGCAGCCGTTAATCGCGAGCGTCAAAAATTGGCAGATGGCGAAGCAAGATTAAAAATCATAGAAGAAAGTTTAGCAAAATTGAAATAGATTATTATTATTTCGTTTCTCTTTTTTATAAAAAACAGCCTTATTCTTTTGTAGTAAGGCTGTTTTTGTTTTTAATATGTCTCGTTCTGAAATAAGGTAACACAAAAACAATTACAATCCTGGACAATTGCATCAAAATCACCAGCCAAAGCTAATTATATTCCCCCCCCTTTTACTATTTTTATTCTTATTTTGGTTCATTGATAATTTTTGTCTTTAAGCCCAATGTGGGCTTGCCTCGCTGCTCTAACTTCTT
>CAKZLL010000274.1 GCA_937125475.1 uncultured Saprospiraceae bacterium
ACTTTCTGGCTCACCATAACCATTTATTTTCACTGCGCCTATTTCTATAATTTCTTGCTTTTTGTTATGGTTGCCCTGCCAACAAGTTGCCTCTAAATCGTATATAATATAATTCACTCTCTTGTCTTTTCGCTCGTTTAAATCTGTTTTATAAAAACAGATAAACTTAATGCCTATTTGGTAAAAATAAAAATAAAATCATTTTGATTTTAGATTCATATCTAATAAGTATCAATCTATTCTTTTAATAATATATTTAACATTGGATAACTACAATAGTTCAAGTACCTTGCTACTAAATACCCCAATAGTTCATATCATACGAACTAAACTCTATCAATATATAAAAAAGAGAATATTAGCTTTAGCCTAATAAATTATGGTTTTCTACTCAAAAATCAAAAGAAAAGTGTCCAATATAATACAAAGTAAAACTATTACAAAAAAATGTTAAAAGTCATTATCAACTAAATTAACAAAAAAAAAACTTATAGTCACTTGATTTATAAAACATAAAACATTAACATTTCATTAATACTTTCATTTCCTACATTTTATTTTATACTCATTTTCTTTCGTCATTTTTTTGTCTTATAAAAAGTCAATATTTTAGACCTGTTTTACACAAAAATTAGTTTTCGTTTTAAAAAAAAGGTTTATGAATAAAAGATTACATGTACTCGTGTTAGCAGTTTGCCTCGCATTTTCAGCAACTGCTCAATTAGATCATCCTATGGATTTTGTCATTAACACTCCTGCTAATATAGCTGGAAATTATGATTATGGCGAACCAACAGATTGGGGACCAACATCTATTAATACAACTTGCGGCGATTTAGCATGGGGCTATACTGCTGCTGGGGATTCTTTAGGCTGTGATTCTATTGTTACAGATTTAACAGGAAAAATTGCGGTAATCAGCCGTGGTCTATGTAACTTTAGCTTGAAAGCTTATCATGCACAACAAGCAGGCGCTATTGGTACTATTATCATTAATGCTGATGTTAATCCTGCTAATGAACTTGTAGGAATGTTAGGTGGTGATTCAATGTCTGCTGTTACTACTCCTTCTGTATTTCTAAGTTATGGAAGCGGCGGTCCAATCATGGCCGAAGTTGATGCTGGTAATCCAGTAAATGCTTGTTTCAAAGTACCAACAATCACAGATGCTCAAGGCATTATTCATTACAATACACCAAATACTCAAATCTATGCTTTAGATTCTTTTTGGTTGACTATAAATAATGGTGGTTCACTTGATGAAACAAATGTCACTATATCTGTAGATGTAACTGATCCTAGTGGAACAGTATCTAATTTCAATAGAAATATTGGTACTTTAACTGCAAATACTCAACAGGAATTTGGTGTTCTTTCAGGTTTTCTTCCTACTGCCAATGGTACATATAACGTGAAATTTAAAGTTTCATCTGACAGTCCTACTTATGATACAGATTCTGTATTACAATCATTTAATATCAATGATTATACTTTTGGTAATCATAGTGATAATTTAGTTGGAGCGATTACTCCAAGTGATTTCGCTACTGTCTTTAGATCTGATGTTGGAAACTACTACTACACAGCTAATGCTGGAATTGCAACTCATGGTGCTTTTATGTTAGAAGATGTTTCTGCGATGCATGGCGAATCATTTAATGTAATTCTTTTTGATGTAGATCAAAATTTGGATGGTCAAGTAGACGGTACAGATTATACTGATTTTGGTGCTACTGCATTCAATAGTATTATAATTGATAGTACCATTCATCAAGATAATATGCCTATTATCATAGATTTACTTTCAAATGATCCTAATAGTCCTGCAGTAAGTTTAGTGGCGAACGGAATCTATTTATTGTCAATTCAATATGATGCTAATACTAGTGTTAATGGTAATGTTGATCCTCCATCATATGTTCATAGTTCTGCTGTAGGTTACCGTTTTAGAAATACTGCTGTTTATACTGATCAGTTATATGGCGGTTGGTCAGGTGGTTGGCAAGCAGTAGTTGATTTGCATTTAGATGGTTTCGTTGTAGGAACTAAAAATGTAAAAATCTTAAATGATGTTGCATTTGGTGTTTATCCAAATCCTGCTACTGATTTTGTTACATTAGACTTCAACTTAGAAGAAATGGCCAATAATGTCAATGTAAAAATCTTAGATGTTCAAGGTCGTGTAGTTGAGAATTACAATTATGGTAATATCAAAAATGATAAATTTACTTATAATGTTAATCAATTAGCTACTGGAAACTACTTCATCAGAGTAGAAACTGAAAATGGTTTCAGAACAAAACACTTTATTATTGCTAAATAATTAGTAACAATAAGCATCAATAAATAATGTCAAGGTGACTTAATATTATTTATTCGTCCTAGAAAAGCGCGTAACTTTATAATAAAGTTACGCGCTTTTCTTTTTTCTTATCTTGATACAATGCAAGGACAAAAGAGGACGTTACCTTACAAGATAAAAGTCAATGAAATTCAATCCCTAGAAAAATACTAACCAAAATAGCAAAATGACGACCACTTATTTAGAGAATAATTTAAAAAAACTTTTCTTCGTATAACTTTTGGTATTATTATTATAATAAATAATATACATCAAGTTATAAACAACAATTAATTGGCAATTTCTTTATAAAGAAAAATGGACTAATTCATATTTTTTCATAAAAAAACATAACTAATTAATAACCAAAAACTTATACTTAAATTTTTAATTTATTTTAATAAATACTGATATATTATTAACTGATAGCACTTTATAAATAAAAACCAATAGTATGCTCCGTAGCTTTACTTTCAAAATAGTCGCTTTATTTTGTATCTGTTCTATCGCTTTCACCTCTAATGCTCAAGTGAATGCTAATTTTTCGGTCAATACAACACAAGGTTGTACGCCACTTTTAATACAATTTACGGATTTATCAACTTCAAGCCCTTCTGGAATTGCTTCTTGGTCTTGGGATTTTGGGGATAACTCTCCTCTTTCCAATGTTCAAAATCCAGCTAGAATTTTTAATGCCGCAGGCGTTTTCACTATTACTTTAATCGTTACAGATTCCTTAGGTACATCTGATACGCTCGTAATGCCTAACCTTCTCAGTATTTCCAGTTCACCAACTGCGGAATTCATTGGAGTGCCTTCTGAAGGCTGTGTCCCTGTTGCTGTCCAATTCACAGATCAGTCAACTGCTGGATCCAATCCTATTACTTCTTGGCAATGGAGTTTTGGTACAGGTTCTGCCAGTAATTTACAAAATCCAGCCTTTACTTATAATAATGTCAATAATTATACTGTAACGCTTACTGTAACGGATCAAAATGGTTGTTCAAATCAAGAAAGTTTTAACATAACTATTGTAAACGATTTTAAAATTGAAACTGAATATTGTGGAGAATTTATTGTACCAAATCCAAAAGTTGGAGATTTTTTTACAGCTCCTGATGGACTAAATGGAACAGGACGTTTAATTAATCCTGGAACGGTCATAACAAGTAGCGGACCAATTTATTATTATAGCAATATAGATGGAACAGTATGTGCCAATAAAAAATTCGATATTGTTATCAATCCAATTCCATTGGTTGACAAACTAGAAGATGTTACAACATGTACAACATACAAATTACCAGCACTTACAAACGGAAAATATTTTACAGAATCTGGTGGTTTAGGAACACAGTTAAATGCAGGTGATGATATTACAATAAGTACAACTTTGTTTATTTATGATAAAAATGCAAGTTCTTGTTCAAACGAAACTTCTTTTAAAATAAATATAGTTGATCTTACTTCATTTATAGATATAGAAAGTTGTGGATCATATATAATTCCTAAAACTGAAATTGGAAATTATTTTACAGAACCTAATGGAAAAGGGACTTTATTAAATGCTAATGACAGATTATTTGATTCAAGAAAAATCTATTGTTATGTAGAAACAGATAATG
>CAKZLL010000275.1 GCA_937125475.1 uncultured Saprospiraceae bacterium
ACCACAAACACTTAACTCGCTAAATACCACGATATCCGCGCCTTGTGATTTGGCTGTTGCTACTGCTGCTAACATTTTTTGTCCATTCCCTTCAAAATTACCAATGTGATAATTCAATTGAGCTATTGCTATTTTCATGCAGTTTATTTTTATTCCGCTTTTAATTACTTAATAGCCGAATGTCATTGAATAGTATTGTTTATGTGTAAAAAGTAACTCCAATAAATTAATATTGTTCATTATTTTTAGCAATATACAACTACTTAGCTTTAAAATCAAACTAAGTTGTTTTTTTTATGCTTTAATTTTAAAATCCATAAGAGTTATGAGGATTATGTAGAAGGGAATTTATGAGAGCATTTTTTATTTAGGGATAAGGGAATAAAAAAATGCTTTATTGTATCACAATTTTCCCCAGTCCATATTTTCCATTCTCATCCATCAACCACGCATAATAAACACTTTTAGGAAAATTAGAAACATCAATTTTCATCTTATACGCATTTCAATTAAAGATGCCACATATAAAATTTGGTTCATTGACAATTGAAATGCGTATTATTTGCAGTTATATGTAGCTTTTTGATTCGATTGAATTAAAAAAAATAAAGACCAGATGTTTTTACACATCTGATCTTCATTTTAAAACTTAATTAATCGGATTGAAATACTTCAATAACTCCTCGATCACCTCCACCTTTAATATTTTTTTGCTCAGTTTTATTAAGCAATTCAATGTTTAATATCTTTAGTGTAGAAATACTATTTGATCACTAATCCTTTTTTAGTTTTATGATTATTAATTCTTGATATGAATAATAATTTTTCATCAATTGCTATTCTTCTATCTTTTGCTTAAAATAAAGCTGCAATCTTAATAGTCAAAGAATTGATTGTTGCTTTAGAATCATCATCCGTTGAATCCTTAATTACATCAATTAAAGTAGAATTGTAGTAAATACCACCAACAAGCGATAAACTTTGGCTTACACTATATTCTACTCCTCCGCCAAGTCCCCACTTGAAAGAAACAGGATTCATATCACCAGCTATATTTTCATTATCAGAAGTCAATGTACCAGAAATATCTGCACGAGATTGCGTTCTAAAACCTAAAGAGAAAACAGGCATTTCAGCGAAGTAACGGAAATATCCAAACTCATTAGTTCTCAAACGAATAGAGACAGGAATTTCGATATATTGATTACTATAACTAATTTTGCTCTCGGCTGGTATATTACTAATATCAATCGCACTTGTAGGACGATCCTCAGCTGCTGTATTTTCTAAAAAATTTCCTGCATAACTATACTCTAAACCACCACCTTGATTAACTAATAAAGAAACACCAGAAACAAGTGAATAATTTTCAGTAAAGAAATATTCTCCTGTAAAACCCAAATTTAACCCTAGTTTCGTACCACTAGAAGTAATTTGATTGCTGTTCGTACTCATCCAGCTAAAAGTTGGACTAACTTGAATGCCTAATCTAAGATTAGAAAAATCTTGTGCTTGAATATTCGTAGCGAATAGTAGGAAAAAACAAAAAGTCAAAATCTTTTTCATAATTGATGTTGATTTTATATCTAAATAATGTTTTGAAAAGTCTTAAAATTTTTTGTTAATAATATACGTTTCTAAGATCGAATGTTTCTTAAAATAATTTATTTCATAATAGAAATTAGAAATGTAATGATTATTAACCGAATAAATAAAGATAATTCTCATTTATTCACCTGTAATTGACTGAACAAATTTAGTAAAGTCACTCATTAATATTAAAGATAAGAAAGGAAAATAATATAAATGTATTTTAGGATATTGTCTTTTAAAAAAAACAAACCACCAACTACCCATTTATTTTATTTCCAATAAGACAAAACAAACCGAAACCTATATGATAATGTTAAAAAAAATTGTGCTGTTTTTATTAGTGATTACCATTTTTGCAGCTTGCCAATCCGACGATTGTTCCTCTGCTCCCGATGTCTCGAAAATTGAAATGGATCTAAAAATCAAGCGTTTTGATCAAGATCTATTTAGTCTTGATTCAAGTGATATGAAAGGCAGTGTCCAAAAGCTACGCGAAAAATATGGCGACTTTCCAGATTTTTACTTTGATTTATTGGGCTTTTTGGGTCAGCAAGAACCAGAAGATAGCCTTTACAATCGTTTGAATGGTTTTACGAATTTTAGAACATTTTACGATACCACTCAATTAGTCTATGGCGATATTTCCGATATTGAAGGAGAATTGTCGCAATCATTCAAATATATCAAGCATTATTTGCCAGAATATGAATTGCCAGAAATTTTTGCGATGTATAGCGAATTTTCAAATGACATTATTTTACCACCTACGGGCAATAGTTGTGTGATTAGCTTGGAGTTATTTTTTGGACAAAACTATGAACTTTACTCTGCTCCCGAAATCAATATTCCTAGATATATTTCTCGAAATTTAGATCGAGCGCATATTTCATCTAGGGTTATTTCCCTTTTGGCAAAAGATATGGTTGAAGCCATTCATAATGATACTTCACTTGCTACGCCTTCCAAACTCACGACGCTATTAGATTATATGATTTTGAATGGAAAAACAACTTATCTTTTAGATAAATTCATGCCTTGTACGCCCGACTCAATCAAGTTAGGCTATTCTGCAACACAAACAGAATGGTTAGAAAAAAGTGAATTGTCAATGTGGCGAGAGGTTTTTGTATCCAAATTATATGATACGGATTATAAGAGTTTTCAAAAATACATCAGTTTAAGTCCTAATTCACCTGATATGCCGATGGAAGCTCCAGGAAACACAGGAAGTTATGTTGGTTGGAAAATCATAGCTGCTTTCATGGAAAGAAATCCAAATTATTCGATTGATCAAATGTTAAGATTGAATGATTCGCAGAAGATTTTGAAAATGTCCAAATATAAGCCGAAAGAAGTGAAATGATAAATTAGTGCAATTGTATTATTGCGAAATCATGTTTTACTATTTCGCAATAATACAATTTCACAATAGACTTGTTACTCTTTAATCACCTTTTGTGTCCAAACTTTCTTTCCTGCTATTACTCTAACCATATAAACACCACTCGCAAGATCAGCGATATTCAATTGTTCTCTTTTCTGTTTCATTGTTTGTTGAAGCACTAATTGCCCTGCCATATTAAACAACTGAATTTGAGTATTAATTGGTTTATAATAATCGAATTGTATATTTAATAAATCTTGAGCAGGATTAGGAAAAACTTGCAAAAAATTATGTTGATCCACCCAAATATTATTAGATAATAATGGTACAGGATCATCAAAATCAAAAAACTGCAAGCGAAACATTTCCGAAAAACCGCCTAATGCCTCAAATTCAAAAGTCCGTATCGTGAACCAATATAAGCCACTATCTGGCGGATTTGCCCAAGTAATTAAACCTGTACTTGTGTCTATAGACACATCAGTAGGAATTGTGAAATTCGTTGAAGTACTATGCAAAATAGGTTCTATATTATAAGAAATAAAACTATTGGCACTATCTTGACAATTGATTTGATAATATAATGTATCATCTATAATAGAATAGGCATTCATAATATCTATACAATTTGGCGATTCTGGATCACTCTGTAAACTAGTGCTGATATTACTCCAAAGTACATATAAAACATCAGAAGTATCTTGAACATTCGCAATCCGATTACCATCTAAACTATCAATATAACGTGCCGCAGATGAAATATTAAAAGAAAGGAAAGCTTTTCTTTCATATTCACTTAACCTTATATTAGGCGTTAAAAGTGTATCTTTTGTTTTAAAAACAGGAAGATTAAGACCTCCAACTTCTATAATAATAAAATTACGCTGAAGTCCCATACTTGCATCTGTATATATTTTAGCTTGCATCCGAAGATCTGTTTGATTTTCGCCTAACAATCTGATTTCTCCTCCTAGTAGGTCTTGTGTATAAGAAAATAAAGGAAGGACGATTATTATTAAAATAACTAAGTATTGTTTCATACTAAAAGATTAATATCTTGTTTTACTTTTTTTGTAAAACAAGATATGTGAGGAAAGTTACTTACTTAAAATAATAGGTTGTGTATTTATAACTGACTCTCCTGCTAGAGAAACATAATAAGTGCCAGAAGATAAATGAGATAGATTAAGTATTGTTTCAAAAGTAGAAAGAGAATGATTTATTTTTTTACTATAAACTATTTGCCCTAATCCATTAAAAACTAAAATGCGATTATATATGAGTTTGTTCTTATTTTTTGTTTTAACCTTATATAATCCCGTTGAAGAAACCGTAGGATATACCAATATATTATTTTTAGATACGGCATTCATTTGATTCATACTAACTAAATGAGATAATAAAAACTTAGCAACAAAAGCATCTCCAATGCTTGAAGGCGTATTATCAAACCAATTATTAGAATTTGATGGTAAAGGGTCCATCCAAGGAAAAGAGGCGGTACTTCCTGTATTTCCTGTGATATATAAGTAATCATTAGAACTAATAGTTATTCCTAAACCAACATCAGTTGAATTGCCTCCAAAATAAGTAGTCCAATCTGGGAGATTAATCGTGTTCATAGTCAGAATAAATGCATCAGAATAATTAGGCTTTTTATGTTCTGTATAATAATTAGGTGGATATTGAAGTACATTGAGTCCTCCACTTGCAGTTCCTGTATAGTACACGTTTTCTAAATCGTCTATTACCATTTCAGTGATCCTACCATTAATACCACCTAAATAGGAGGAATATTTGAGGTTTCCAATTGAGTCAAACCTTGTGATAAAACCATCCTTATCCCCTTTTAAACTATCCGCTAATAAAATATTATTAGAATAGGTATGTAAATTACTACTATGCGTATTACCTGATACGTAAATATCTCCAGATGCCCCTAATTCAATATCAACAATTCTATCTTCTGAATTTCCACCAAAGTAAGTTGCCCAAAGTACATTATTAGAACGAGGGCTAAACATCATCAAATAACCATCTCTCGGATCCCCCAAATAATTCTCTACATAACTATTTGTGTTATTAGCATGACTTTGAGGTGTGATTCCATTATTAGAAGAATACCCTCCAACAATAATTTCTTCATTGTCTTTAATCGCAATAGCCAAAACTTCAAATTCATTTACGTTTGCTCCAATCATCGTACTCCAAATAGGATTTAAATCACCATCAAACTTGGCAATAAAACCACCACCAACACTTGAATTATTATTACCCCAAATAGGTATTCCCTCTTTCCCAACCATATAAATGGATTGATGATTTTCATCATATTTTATATCCCCAAGTATATTATCTACTAAAATCCCTGGATTTCCTAAGAATGTACCATGAACTACTCCTCCATTTGAAGTATCTATTTTTAAAATATGAATATCAC
>CAKZLL010000276.1 GCA_937125475.1 uncultured Saprospiraceae bacterium
AATACTAAAAAATAAAGAAAAGGAAGAAGAAGAATTCATTGCATCCAATGTTCGTTTGATCTCAGCAATAGGGCTTCGGTTATTTCTTGCATCAGCATAAGTTCGACTACCTATCCAAAACGGTAAATCTCTTTCTTTTAAATCCCCATACAAAATTGGTGCAACTATTTTTTTATTGCGTTCTGCTACTTGTACTTCTTTCGCGATTTCTTTTGAACTTATAGAATGAGGAGATACAAGAACAATAAAAGCTTTGCAATTTTGAATTTGTTCCTGAACCCTTACCATTTTGTCTTCTCCTATCAGCAAATCCTGATTGGACCACAGACTAATGCCTAATCGTTTTAGTTCAATTATTAAATTTGAAATATATTGTCTATCTCCATCAGCATATGAAATAAATACATGCATAGTTTTTGGTTTACTCTTTTATTCTTTATTAGAACTAATAATTAAAAGTTAATATCTCTCTTCTCGTCCCTAAACTAATCTTTTTCAATCCGAATTTGAATATTCAAGGTATCCCCAAATTTCTTTTTTGTTTGCCCTCCTCTTCCTATAAAAAAGCCGCGATAACTAGAATCCAATTTTACAAATAAAATGCCTTCTGTTGTTGCAGTACTCTCTTTTCTAGTTGGTTTAAAATCAGAGAACTCAATAAGATTAGCAATTTGCCTCATTTTCATACTTCTCTCATTAGCAAGCAATTGTTTAAGTTTTTCAAAATAAGCCTGCCCTTTTTCTTTTTCAGATTCGCCCCGTCTCATATTAGCCGCTCGTTTTCTTTGACTATAATCAATGGTTCGTTTCATTTCTTGTTCAAATCTATCCTTACCCAATCTCAATGCTAGCTTTTCAATTTTTTGATTAATATCACTCAACCTATAAGCCTTTTTTCTTGTATTCAAGAAAATGTGCTTAAATGATTGTAAAGAAGGAAATAAGAAAGTCTCTTCAATTCTTCCTCTATTCATTCTATTTTCATAACGGATCAATCCATTTCTTTTTTCTGTTCCTGCAATAATTTGATAAATAATCTCCTCATCTGTTAAGCTTCTAGTATTACGATGTGTTGGACAAAGTTCCAATCCTCTTTTCTTCGGACCATATACTTGCCAACGTTTAGTGTGTCGATTACATACTGGACTACTACAAGACTTCTTCGTAATCGGATTGACGTATTCACATTTTATCACCCCTGTATCTTGACATCGGTGATCTGAACATTTTGGAAATTTTAGATCATAACAACTTTTACAATAATTATAATCAGGATTAGTAGGATGTTTTTTTCGATAATTCTCAGACCAGGCTACATTTTGTTGACATTCTGGACCATCGCACCAAAATGTAGCAGGTTCATTTGATCCTTTACATTTTGGGATATTATTTCTGCTATAAGGGCGCATATTACCATCTAAAATAGTCACATGAACGGGACACATTCGTTTTGTTCTATCTTTAACACAAATAAACGGAGCATAATCATCACAAACATGGCATTTATGCTTTTTAGTTGGTTTTTCTAATACAGAATAGATAGCGAAAGGCGTATTTCCTGTAATTATTGCATGTTCTTTTGGTGAGGTAATAATAGTAATCCCTATCACTCCTTTATCTCTAGCTCTGAGTTTTAGATTTTGTCCATCTAATAATTTTTTGCCTATAAAGCTCGGATTTAGATTTTTCCACAATTGCAAAAAATCTTTAGAATCCGTTAATGTTTCTTTATATTCTCTTAGATCTAATGTGATTTCAATTGGATTATGTTTTATCATAGTTTTATATTCAAATTGTAAGTACTTTATCTATCCAAAATTTAAATGCCAATTAACAATGTTCAAAGAATAAATCATTACTAATCCTATTACACAATTTTCTTGCACAATAAAATTTCAATCGTTAGCAATTTTTTTGATGATTTTTTATCAATAAATCGTCTATATCCTAGTATAAAAACTAAAACGCTTCTAGGAGCAGTACGAATAAATTTATTCATCCATGTTCTTATTCTTTTTTCCTCCTCTTGTTCTACTGTAAAATAAAGCATAGAAGTAGAACTATCTGCTAGAACCATTTGCCCTTGTTTAACGGAGCTACTCTCCCACCCTTTTTCTCGTTCTTCTAATCGAAATCGAAAATCCGTTTTAGGCAACAAGCGTTTTCGAAGCAATTTAGAATCGTTTCGATCCAATTGTCTCAAAACATAACTTAGTGCGTTATTTTTAGTTTTTTGATAAAAAGTATTTAAATGAATCGATGTATTTGCTGGTGTATTTACCTCCCTTAATTGATTCAATAATTCTATTGTACCCGCTCTTAGTTGTTTTTCTAATTCTTCTGGACTTAATCGTGGTGCTCTACTTTTTTTAGAAACCTGCTCTCTATTATGACTGGATTGACCATTCGGTTTTTTAGTCGGTTTAGGGCGATACTTTAGCTTCATTAACCACCATCGTTTGGTTAATTCTGCTTGTTTAGGAAACCGTTCTTCATTCAATCGCGTCATCTTATCCACTTGATACGCTTTTTCTTGACCAGTATTATTAGTATAAAATGATTGAACGATATTTACCCAATGTTTTCCTTTCCAATCGTTTTTTCTACTCACTACTTTAAACAAATCATTTTCATTACAAATGCCTGCTAAACCTAATTTTTTCAAAGAAACTCCTAATAATAATGGGGCAATTTCATGATATTCGACTTCTAGTATTTGAAATTCTCTCACAAAACTTTCCAGCATTTTAATTAAAATTTTATTAGCTGGTGCAAACGAACGTTTATCATCTCTAAAACGACCTCTATGTTTATTCTTTTTGTTCAATTCCAAAGAAGTATTCAAGCCATTAGCTATTGTTTTAGCTCTATTTTTTTCAATCAACCATTGCGGTAAAGGATTTTCCTTCCTTTTACCTTCTTTTACCCAACGTCTAGCTCTGAGTAGAATCGCTTGGTATAATATTGCTTGCGCTCTTACGCTAGAAAGTAAGGCTTGACCATCAATAAAACGAATTTCGACCGAATCTATATTTTTATCTGTTATATCCCCTAAAGGATTGATACCCAATACTTCTAACTTAGTAACACCATCATCTCTACTCAATACTTTTTTTACTTTTTCCAGATGAATAGGATGGAGAGATGCTAAATATCTTGTGGCAAAATGAGTTTGGCTATCTAATAATCGACGCGATCCAATATTTTCAATACCATCAGCATCTACGCCCGCTCGCCCACTCAAAGCAATTAATAAAGGCTCATATTCTCGGCATAGGTTACAAAAAACTTCTTTTTCAAAATCGCTTAAAGTTTCTAGGAAATGAATATCGCCACAAACATAATTTTGCCAATCTTCTTTATTATTTAATCGAACTGCATTAGGAAAAAGTACCCCTCGATTAGCTCGAACCATTTGTGAAACACGATCAATAGCCCGATTCAAATGGCTTAGATGTGTTTCTCTTGCTTTGACATTATGAAACCATATCATTCCTGTATCAAACCAAATTGTATTTGGAGATTTTTTAATATCATATATGATTTTGATATTAGGATCATGAAACTCTCTCACTATTTTCTCTACTAATATTTTAGAGGTTTCCACATCCGTGCTATTAATATTAAATCCCTTAGTAATTCGTTGTCGTGATGCACCACACTTATAAACTTGAATAAGCATATTATTTTAGTTGAATGCTAAATTTCAGTAGCGTTATAATATTTTTTAAAGCAAAAAATCTGACACAACTATTTAGATTAATGGATAAATCAATTGATGTAATGTCAAATAAAATTTCATTTTTGATGTATTAAGAAAAAATATGATGCAAGGGATCACGCAAAAAATAATCTACCCATCTTGCTATGAATTTTGGGTAGGTTATTTATTTCCTTGTCCCTAAATTCATTTTATTTATTCTTAACATCTTAATTTCATTCCAGTTCTTCAATGCTAATTTAAGTATTTTTAATCATATATTATATTTTTACATATAAAAAACATAATATACGTGTACTATTTTTCGAGTTTTGACAATTTTCAATTCTAGCTTTTCATTCATCTTCACCAATGAAGAT
>CAKZLL010000277.1 GCA_937125475.1 uncultured Saprospiraceae bacterium
CATTATCGCCTTAGCGGAAATCATCGCGCCCTTGGGTTTGCCTGTACTGCCTGAAGAGTGGAGAATTGCTGCCATTTTTTCATTTTCGCCTGCTTCAACTGGCAAGAATGAAAAGGTTTTTTGTGCTCCGAAAGCTATTAATTCATCAATTGAAATTAAATTAATATCAGTATCTTTTAACCGTGCTTTGGCATTTTCTACCATTATTTTTTCATCATCTGCACGTTCATCATAATTAAAAACTAAGACACTTTTAATAGAGGATTGTTGAATCGCGTGCTCGACAGCTAGAGGCAAATCATTTAAAGTTGTGGCTAAAACGGCGGGTTCGACATTAGAAAAAATCTCACTCAAATCAGCACCCGAAGTACTACTTTGTAAAGGAACAGTAATTGCTTTTGCATAAGCACAAGCCATATCAATCGTTGCTAAATCTATACTCGAAAAACCAATCATACAAACAAATTGCTCTCGAGATACTCGACAAAAAGGATGTGTTCGCCAAGCCATCGCAAGCGCTTTGATGCGATTATGAAGGGTTCGATAAGTGATCATTTCATAAGCAGGAAGATAATGACGTACTTTTTTATGGTCAGAATTGGTTCTAATTTTATATGCACGTTTTCCTAAAGCAGGTCGTTCGCCATAACCATCGAAATAAACTGCCATGACTTTATCCAATGTTAAATCGGATGCAAATGCAGCTTCTCTGATTTCCATTTTTGGTGCTAATGCGCCAATTTGTGAATCCGTTGCTGCAAGGTCGGTGATACGTGCAAAATATCTTTTCGCTGGTTTTATTGACTGGTTTGGTTTTGTCATTTTTTTTTGTTTATAAAAATGAAAAGCTATGGCTATTTTAGGTTATTTACGTCTTCCTACTTTAATTTTAGAGAAAGGTAATGCTTTTTATTAGAACCATTTATACCAAAGCGATTCTAACCACCACCAAATTTCTTGGCGACGCATAATAATATAAACAAATAATCCAATCGCTGCAAAAATGGAGATAATACGAATATTGTTCATATCGCGTTTCAAACGCTCTCTACGGCTTTTATAGTTAAATTTCGATTTACGACTCATAATTTTATTTTTTGCAAAGATGAGAAATAATTGAGAATTGCTAATGTAGGATTGACGATTAAGCGAATGATATTTGTAAATAGACTATTTTTATTAAAATAAATAAATCATAAGATCTATGCTTTTTTTGTAAATTTGTCATTGAATTCAAGTAATCAGTCAATAATTAACTAATCTAGCAGCAACCAACCAATAACTAATTTTGATATAAGTAATTGATAATGAAGTAATTGTCAATTATCTATTGTCAATTATCCATTAATTTATATGCGGTTATCTAATTTGGAAATCAAAGGCTTTAAGAGTTTTGCAGAACAAACGCTCATTAATTTCAATGAAGATGTCATTGGAATTGTTGGCCCAAATGGTTGTGGCAAATCTAATATTGTAGATGCAATTCGCTGGGTTTTGGGCGAGCAAAAAAGTAAGGAGTTGCGTTTGGACAAAATGCAAAGTATTATTTTTAATGGTTCTAAAAAACGGCGACCGAGCGGAATGGCAGAAGTTTCTCTGACCTTTGAGAACTCAAAAAATATCCTTCCTACAGAATTTGGTAGTGTAAAAGTAACGCGGACCTTGTTTAGAAGTGGAGAAAGCGAATATAAAATTAATGGGGTTCAATGCCGATTAAAAGACATTACTAATCTTTTTTTAGATACAGGAATTGGCTCGAATTCTTATGCAATCATTGCTTTAAATATGGTTGATGATTTGCTGACTGATCGCGAAAACTCTCGTCGAAAATTGTTTGAACAAGCGGCTGGTATTTCCAAATATAAGAAAAGAAAGCAGCAAACAATTTCCAAATTAAAGGGAACAACAGGTGATTTGGAGCGTGTTGATGATTTGTTGCATGAAATTCAAGGGAATCTCAAACGCCTCGAAAAAGAAGCTAAACGCGCTAAGAAATACCTTGAAATTAAAAAAGAATATAAAAATTTAAGTTTAGAATTGGCGGTTTTTCAATTGAGCAATTATACGGAGCGTTATAAAACGCTTAACGGAAAATTGAAGATTGAAGAAGATAATTACCGTGCGATAGAAACAGAAGTTCATCAAAAAGAGGCGGTTCTGGAGCAATCGAAAAAAGCAAATATAGAGAAAGAACGGAAACTAGGAGAGGAGCAAAGAAAGCTAAATGGCATTGTTGGTAATATTCGAGGAAAAGAAAACGATAAGCAATTGGCGCGTCAAAAAATTGAATATATTCAACAGCGAAAACAAACGCTTCAAACCAATATTCAAGAACATCAAGATCGATTGGCGCACAATCAAGAAGAACTGGAATATTATCGAGGTGAAATTAATCTGGAAAAAGATATTGAAGAAACGCTGGAAACACAGTTGATGAATGCCAAAATTGATTTGGATGAAATTCGAGGTAAACATCATACCGTCAAAAAAGAATTGGATGATTATATTCGAGAACAACGTGTGATTGATACAGCAATTTTTGGATTGGAGAAAAAACAGGCGATTAATACCACCAAAACGGATAATCTAACCCGTGAAATTGAACGAAGTGAGGTCGAAATAGAAAAAAGACAAGCCGAAGTAACAACCATTCAGCAACAAATTTTAGATAATCAGAAACAACAAAACACTCAAAAAACGCTCATTGATGAACTAGAAAAAGAAGAAGTCGAACTGCAAGAAAACATCGAAACAGCTCAAAATCGCATTGAAACACTGAAAGACGACCGAAATGATGTCAATAGAAAGTTAGATTCGGCTAGAAATGAATATAATTTGACAAAGAGTTTGGTTGAGAGTTTGGAGGGTTTTCCAGAGTCGATTAAATTTTTGAGTAAGAGTAAAAATTGGCAAACACAAGCACCGCTTTTGTCTGATTTGATTTATTGTCATGAGGATTATCGAGTAGCAATTGAAACTTATTTAGAGCCATTTTTGAATTATTATGTCGTTAAAAATAAGCAAGAAGCACTCGAAGCAATCGCACTATTGAGCCATGCAAAAAAAGGAAAAGCTAATTTTTTCTTATTAGATGCTTTTGAAAATCAGACATTTCCACAAGCAGCTTTGATGGACAATACAATTCGCGCATTGGAGGTGATTGAAGTTGATGAAGTTTATCACCAACTTTGCGCAAATTTGTTGAGTAATGTTCTAATTATTGAGGAAAAAACTGTGATTACTCCGCCAGAAAATGTGGCTCTATTGTCTAAAAAAGGCGATTTTATACAACGGCTTTATGCTATTTCAGGTGGTTCAGTTGGGCCTTTTGCAGGAAAAAGAATTGGTCGAAAAAAGAATTTAGAG
>CAKZLL010000278.1 GCA_937125475.1 uncultured Saprospiraceae bacterium
GTATTAAGGTCTTTTATAATTTTCAACTCTCAACTCTCAACTCTCAATTAATTAAACTTTCTTTCCAGCCATTGCTTCCTTGATATTTACATCCATAGCACGATGAGCTAAAGGCGAAGTGAACTCATTTAAATCTGCCATTGCTTTGTTAATCAAGTCTTTATCTTCTCCTTTGACGGTTTCTTTTAAAGCATTCGTCAAATTTTTAGTAGTTTCTATTTCACTTTCGGAAAGGATTGCTTCATTTTGTTGAATGAATTTTTCAGCAGAACGAACGATATTATTCGCTTCGTTTCTAGCTTCTAACAATGCGCGAGTTGCCATGTCAGATTGAGCATTCATAATACTATCCAACAACATTTGCCCCATTTCTTCCTCTGATAAACCATATTGAGAACGCATTTCAACAGTTTGTTCTACGCCTGAACGCAATTCTTTTGCTTTTACTTTTAGAATACCATCCGCATCTAAAATAAACTGAATTTCAATTTTTGGCAAACCCATCGGCATAGGCGGAATGCCTTTAAGAATAAATTCTCCTAGCTTGCGATTATGTTCTACCAAATCTCGTTCTCCTTGATAAACCGCAATTTTCATATTCGACTGCCCATCAATAGAAGTCGTATATTGACGACCAGCTCGATGCGGTACTTTTGAATTTCTAGGAATAATCGAATCCATCAAGCCACCAACCGTTTCAATACCTAATGAAAGCGGTGTAATATCAATCAATAATAAATTTTTATTATTACCCGCTAAAACATCGGCTTGAATAGCTGCGCCTAATGCAACAACCTCATCGGGATTGAGTTTGTCATCAACTGCTTTTCCAAAAAATTCCGCGACTAACTCCTTAACTAAAGGCACTCGCGTCGAACCACCGACCATAATAATATTATCAATTTCATCAACCTCTAATTCTGCATCACGAATAGCACTTTTACAAGCGGTAATTGTTCTAGTAATTAACGGTCGGATCAATTCTTCAAATGTTGATTTATTCAAAGACAATTCTAAACCATCAATATTTATAGAGAAATTAACATCTGAGGAAAGTTTTTTCTTAGATAATTCAGCAGCTAATCTTAATTTTTGAGAAAAATCTTTTTCTTGCTGCAAGCGTTTTGGGTCAATTTCGTGTATTTTTATCCAATGATCCATAATAGCACGATCGAAATCATCGCCTCCTAAAAATGTATCTCCATTTGTAGAAAGCACTTCAAAAATGCCATTATCAATTTGTAAAATAGAAATATCAAACGTTCCTCCACCTAAGTCATAGACCGCAATCGTTTTACTTTCATCTTCGGACAATCCAATTCCATATGCCAAACTCGCGGCAGTTGGTTCATTCACAATTCTCAATACATCTAAGCCAGCGAGCTTCCCTGCATCTCTTGTTGCTTGACGTTGAGCATCATTAAAATAAGCAGGTACAGTAATGACGGCTTTTCGAATATTTGCCTTCAAAACGCCTTCAATCCGCTTTTTTAAATAATCTAATATGTAACTAGACAATTCGATAGGAGTATAAAATTTGTCTTCAACTCTTACTTTTACAAGCTTATCTTCGTCTTCATCTATGATTTCATACCCAAAATAATGTTCTACATTCTGAACATCATTATAAGATTTTCCCATTAGTCGCTTGACCGAATAAATCGTATTTTGAGGATCTGCAACTAATTTTTCTCTCGCCTCCTCTCCTACTAAATGCTTTTTTTGTGCATCAAAATGCACAATAGAAGGCACTAACGTATTTTTGCCATTTGTATCTTTTACGGCTATTGCTTCGCCATCTTTGATATAAGCAACTAAACTATTCGTCGTTCCTAAATCAATTCCTACTATTATATCACTCTCCTTAACTACTGAGCCTTCCTTTAAATTAATTCCTATTTTTGCCATTTCCTATTGATTGCGATCTGTTCTATTTTTCTTGATTTTGATTTCATTCATTTAAAAATCAATGAAACGCGGTGCAAATGTAACAATAAAAGCGGTTTTCTGTTCTAAACCATCCTATCAACTTTTAAATTAGTAATACAGACATTTTGCCTCTTTTGATATAAAACAATCATTCTATCCAAAAAAAACACAAAATCAAAGCTGCGTTTTTTAAACAAAGCCTCGTATTAGGGTACATCAGATCTGAATTTTTAAATTAAATTTTAATTGATAAGCTGTTTCAACACTAGTAATTCTAGCCTGCTAATCAAGGTCAAAATTGATTAACAAGCTACTAAATTATGTTCAATCATTCTAAAAAAAGTTTATTATGAATAATGTATTAAAGATTTTTACTGCGCTCGCGATTATTTTCATCCTCTCTTCTTGCGAAGGTAATACTACAAAAGAATGGACTATTAATAACGATACTAGTCAAACCATTTACGTTACTGGAAATGATAAAGTCCTTTCTGTATCAATTAATGAAAGTATTTCGGCGGGAGATTCAAAAACGATTTTAGTCACTGATATGCGAGGCGGAACAGATCAATATCAAAATCCTGCGGATCATTTGGACAGTTTGGTCATTATTAATTCAAATAGCGATTCGACAACAAAAGATTATATGATAGAAGCCAACTGGGAAATCCTGATTGATGAAAGGTCTTCTATTCCTTCTGATTATTTGCATACTTATGATTTCCATGTGACTGATAATGATTTTTAATTAATTCCCAATCACGTTTAATTTTATTGTTGTTCGCCTTATTTTCGTATTAAATGCTTCATTTAATATTGGAAATAAGGTTTTAATTTTTAAATTCATTTAAAGTTTTAAACTTCCATCTTTTCATCAATTTTATATTGCAACCTTAAATCATGAGAAAAACCTTTTTTTGTGTTGATGCACATACTTGTGGTAATCCTGTCCGTTTGGTAGCTGGCGGTGGTCCTTCCCTTAAGGGCAATAGTATGGGCGAACGTCGTCTACATTTTTTACAAGAATATGATTGGATTCGCAAAGGGCTAATGTTTGAACCCCGTGGTCATGATATGATGTCGGGCAGTATTTTGTTTGATCCTGTGGATGAGGCAAATGACGTTGGAGTGCTATTTATTGAAACTAGCGGCTGTTTGCCAATGTGTGGTCATGGAACGATTGGCACTGTGACAATTATGATCGAAGAAGGTTTGG
>CAKZLL010000279.1 GCA_937125475.1 uncultured Saprospiraceae bacterium
CCAAAAAATGCAACTTTAATTTTAAATCGTTCCTTAAAAATATTCTCATAATTGATCAACAATGAATTAACAAATCCTGCTCAACATAAATCAGCTAAAAATTGTACCAACATTTTCTATAAGTACAAATAAAATATTATTACCTACTATTTTATCTGTGTTTTATACATTTTGTTACTCACAAATTACTATAAATATTACCTCCTTCATTAGAAGGGTTTAGATTTGATACTCAAAACATACCTTCTAGTATTTATTTTGGTTCTTTGACAATTTTTGCCACTTCAATAAAATAATCAGAGCAAGAATTTATGCCTCTAAAAATCATCATTGTGAAATAACAGACAATTTGTTATTAATTTTAAAACAAGTACTATAATATCTGTAACAATTCATAAATTCTAATGATTAACTTCATATAGTCTCGTTTTAAAATTTTAAAAAAAAATAATCACAAAAATAACTATCAGAATACCTCAATAAATTAATTTATTTTGTGATAAGCCATTGAAATTAATAATTACGGTTTAAAATTTGTTTTGCATATAAAAGAAACACTTTTCTCTTGCAAATCACTTAAAGACAATCATTTAACTGCTTTTTATTAGATAGTACTCAAACAGGATGAAATTAAAAAATATTGAATTAATTGTACCTAAGTTGAATAAGAATTTATATTTATCACTTTTCATACTCTTGATGAGTTGGGGAAGTCATAAGTCCTATGCCCAAATTGCTGATACAAGCATTTGTATCAGCAACGCAACTGCAATATTGCAGGGCGCTCCTCTTGGTGGAATTTGGGTCGGAACTGATATTCTATCAAGTGATCCCGCGAATAGTCAAGCTGTTTTTTCGGTAGCAAACGCAGGTCTTGGAACACATTTGGTTTATTATCAATTGGGATCAATAAAAGATACGGTTCTCATTACAATAGCTGCACCGACAACCATTGAAGCAGTTGATACAATCATTTGTAATAGCACAACCAATATTTTATTGGAAGGAATACCTAGTGGAGGTACTTGGTTGTCAGGTGATGGATTGATTGATGCTACTGGCATTTATAATACTTGGTTAGGCGGTGGTTTAGTTACTCAAAGTGCAATTTATGAATATACTGATTCTAATCAATGTACATTACAAGATACTGCGACTATACAAGTCATTGCAGCAGAAACAGTCGATGCTGGATCAGATGTAATTACTTGCTTAGGAGGCAATTATACATTAAGTGGCTCACCAATAGGAGGTACTTGGATTGGTTCTGGCGTGACTAATGGCATTATCAACATTGACTCATTGGGTGCTGGTGTTTACAATTATATTTATACAGTAGGAGAAGGAAATTGTGCTGTAAGTGATGCTTTACAAGTCACGGTTATCAATTCAATGACTTCTTATCAAGCACTTCCAATCACAGATACGACTTGTCGAAATGACCTATTGACGCTATCACATACTTTAGTTAGTGGAGGTATTTGGACAGGAACAGGGGTTACAGATAGTATAAATGGTACTTTTGATCTTTCTATTACTGCACTTAATGGTATTTCATCTACCACGGCACAATACAAATTAAATGAAAATAATGGTTGTCCTGTTACTCAAAATATAACGATTGATATTTTCAATACGCCAGAAGGTGCTACGGGGGATTTAGATTTTAATGCCAATATTTGGTCAGATACCTTGACTTATTGCTATTCTAATACAACGGTTGATTTAGATAATGAAGCCTTTCAATCCGCAACAACAATGCAAAATATTGTGACTTATTGGGCAACAGGTACAGGGACAACAAACCTGACTGATCCCAATTTAGGCACTATTTTATTAAATAATTTAGGCGTTGGTCAATATATTGTGACGATTTCGGATACAATAACGGGTTGTACATTACTCGATACCATTTATGTTAACGTCACTGCTCCTGCTCCACTCATTCTGAGTGCATCAACTCTAGCAGCTTGTGAAGGTGATCCTGTGACTTTTATACCTTCTAGCGTCAATCCGACAGATAGTTTTTTATATATGCGAGTTGGGAATATTGTTTCTGGTGCTATTCTAAATGATACGCTATATTATGGTGATGTGCCCAATTTCACCTATAACGATCTAAATAATGGTGATTTAATCCAGCTGATCAAGTTTGATATTAATGATCAAGTTTGTGAACAGGTTTCCAACACTATTCCGATGACAATTCGCCTTTTTCCAGATATTGATATTACTAATATATCGCCAGATAATTGTATCGGTTCAGAATTGGTATTTAAAGCATCTTCTTCTATTGCGCCAGCAGCTAGTAATGCCTATAGTTTTTTGGTAGATGGCGTTAATATACAAGTGAGTAATGATAGTTTATTTAAGTCTAGTACTTTAGATGATGGCAATGAAATCACTATTGTTTATGAAGATACGTATGGTTGTTCTAATGAGACAATCACTTTTGTTCATCTAGATACTTTACCTATTACTACGCTAATTAATGATGATACAGGCAGCCATCTCAATCATATTTGTATTAATGACAATGTAAATTTCACGGCTAGTAGTAGCATTCCTAATAGTACTTTTAGCTATTATTTAAATACTGATACTATTCCTGTGAGTTTAGGAGCGACTTATAGTACAGATACCTTAAATCATAATGATCAAGTCATTGCTTATGTCGAAAGTCCTTTAGGATGTATCGGGACAGCTACGATTGAGATGAATGTCGATACTATTCCTTTTGTTGATATACTATTTATTCCAACAATTGACAATCCGATTAATGATACAATTTGTCAGTTTGAAAGCGTTGTACTTCAAGCAATTAGAACAGGTGCAAATATCATTGATTCAACTTGGATATCATCTAGTAGTACGATTAATACTATTCTTCCTAGTGCCTCAGCGATTGGTTCAACTACCTTTGAGGCAGATGTTACCGATTTCAATACTATTATTCATCAAGTGACAACCGAAGGCGGTTGTATTGGGCAAGATACAGATAGTTTTTTTGTAAAAAGTTTGCCCTTATCTCCTGTTGCTATTCCTGATACAGGGATTTGTCCTTCAGCCTCAATGGAATTAGTATTTGATAATCCATCTAATCACCCTAATACTGTTTACTTTTGGGATTTAGACAATCCTGCGGCCATTGCATTTTCGGGAACATCCTATATTGGTGATACTGTAATTACAGCACCTTTTAATGGAACAATCGCCATTCAAACAGCTACATTCACTGCCTACACGCGGTTCAAAGGTTGTTTTAGTGCCGATAGCATGAGTTTTGGTGTTAAGATTAAACCTATACCCGTAATTGTTCCTATATCTGACACTTCTTTTTGCTCAGGTGATCAGATTATATTACCTGCTTTTGAGGATCAAGTTCCTCTTCCTCATGATATTAATTGGACAGTTAATAATTCCGCCATTTATTCAGTTAGTTCTGGAACGAATGAACTTCCGCCCCTAAATGCACCTTTAAATTTTTTAAATGATACGAGTACTACTGTAACCGTTTCTGCTGCTGTTGCTGGTTGTTCTTCTTCAGAAATGTCTTTTGATATTCACTTATTAGCCGCACCAGATACGCCTATCATTTTCACCCCAGATGGCACGAATTATTGTGAGAATGGAAGTGTCATTATTTATACTAATAGCGGTTCGGAGGACTATGATTGGTTCAAAGATAATACACTTATTCCGAATGTAGATACCAATTGGTTAGCTGTTGTAACGGGTGGAAATTATACCGTTTTTGCTAAAAATCAATTCTGTTATTCTGCTACATCCAATCATATTCCTATTATGAGCCAATCGGGCATTCCTATCAGTACTGAATTTGGAGAGGCAATTCCTGCTTATTTTGAAGATTTTTCAACAGGTTCCAATGGTTGGCATGTACAAAAACAAGCAGGGCATACTGTACCCTCTGACTGGGAATTTGGTATTCCAAATGGAGGAGTTATTACAACAAATTCTTCAATGGATAGTGTTTGGATGACGGGTTTGTCCTCTCCTCATAGTTCAGAACAACAATCTTGGGTCATTAGTCCATGTTTTGATTTTACGGCTACCGCTCAACCTGCGATTTCCATTAGTCTTTTCTTAGACACACGCCAAGATGTTAATGGATTGGTGATACAATATATTACAGGAACCGATGTAGAATGGACAACACTTGGCACAAATACATTAATCGGTGATGGTTGGTACAATTCACAGGAAATTGTTGCTGAACCTGGCGGTCAAACAATTGGATGGTCTGGAACTTCTCCAGGTTGGTTTGTCGCTCGATATGCATTAGATGAATTAATTGGAAAAGATGCTGTACGGTTTAGAATAGCTTTTGGAGCATCTGATAATCCACTTTTACAAGATGGTGTTGCTTTTGATAATGTGTGGATCGGTGAACGAAATAAACCTATTTTAATCGAACATTTCACCAATTCTGATTATATCAGTGCTAACACAAAAACGTATGAAAGAATAGATACCGATACTAATTTGGTTCTAATTCAATATCATTTAAACGATACGATTTATCAATCTAATGTCATTGATAATAATACAAGGTCTTTATACTACAATATTTTTAATACAACAGCGAATCATCCAATGACGATAATAGAAGGGAATATTTTTCAAGATTCTACCTTACAAGCGGACTCTCTTAATTGGTCTATTGAAACAACTATCGCGCATTCTTTAGAACCTTCCTTATTTTATATCACGCCTATTACGATGACCACTGAAAATGATTCTTTTGATATTAAGAGTAAAATTATACTAAATGATATACTAGCTTTGCCTATTCAAAATGATAGAGCTCAACAATTTATTACTAGTGTAAATAATCAAGAACTTATTATTCGAACAGTGATTGTAGAGGATTTGGTCATTATAAATGGAGGAAATGATACATTAAAACACGTCATGCGGAAAATGCTTCCTACTCATGCAGGAGAAGTTTTTTCATCACCTAGCCAAGAGATTAATTACAAATGGAAGATTGATACAGATATTGTTGATGCCTCTATGTTAGATGTTGTTATTTTTATTCAAAATATTAATACCAAAGAAGTATATATGGTTCGTTCAGGTCATACGATGTTTGTACCTACAAAAGAAGTCGAACTAGAAGAAGCACAAAAAACCATGGAAATATTCCCTAATCCTGCGAGTGATTATTTTGATGTAAAGTTGAATCACCCCATTCACGAAACAGCAACATGGTACTTGTACGATTTGAAAGGACAATTAATTAAAAGTGGTGTTTTACCGAATGCTATCCGAGGTTTTAGGTTTGAAACGGGTGATATTTCATCGGGAATGTATTTATTTTCAATAAAAACTAAGACAGGCATAATTCCTCCTAAAAAGATAGCCATATTGAAATAATATAAATTTATCTATTACCTTAAAGGATAAGAAGACTATTAAAAGTTTAATAAAAATCAAATAATTCGACAGATGTCTCAAGTTATTTTTTCTAAAAATTTAGTCGATCAAATCGGTCAACTCGGTGATGTGATGTCCTCTTTCTTGGAAGAGCAAGTCGAAGCTATACAAAGTCGATTAAAAGAGAAATATCCAAAAGCAAAAGAAGATACCGCGTGGAAAACTATCTCCGCTTTTTCTACTTTGGAAGGGACAAAAATTCCAATGGATAAAGAGGAAGTGTACGAAAAACTATCGTATCCTAATTCACAGGTTGATTTGGTGTTAGGGCTTTTTGAACAAGCCAGAATCTTGAGACTCGCAGATGGGATTTACGAAATCGCACACGATACACTTGCCTTACAAATATCAGAAAAAAGAAGTGGAGAAGAAAAAGGTTTACTCGAAGTCCAAAAACTTGTCGTAGATCGTCATATCGCTTATCTAAAAACAGGGACATTATTAAGCAAGAAGGAAATCGACTTTGTTTCTCCTTTTGAAAATCGGATTGATATCACCGATGATCAGCATGATTTTATTGCGAAAAGTAGAAAACAAGTCAAAAGAAAACAATTGTTACTTTGGTCTAGTATTATTGCAGCCTTCGCTATTATTTCTTTGTTTGCCATCTTTGCATTTATAAAAGCTAATGAAGCCACAGAGCAAGCACAAATTGCATTTAAAGAACGAGAGAATGCATTAAAAGCTAGAAATGAAGCTGATTCCGCAAAAAATGAAGCAATAAAAGCTAAAGATGAAGCAATTCTAGCCAAGAATGAAGCTGATACTGCTAAAAACAAAGCGATTATTGCGCAAAATGAAGCTGAAACCGCTAAAAATACAGCAATCCTCGCCAAGAATGATGCAGAGAAACAAAAGAAAAAAGCCGAAGATGAGCGAAAAAAAGCAAAAATAGCTGAAGACGATGCATTAATTGCTAAAAAAGAAGCCGAAAGTCAACGTGATACAGCCAATGCACAAAAGGTAATAGCTGATACCGCTAAAGTCCGAGCAGAACGAAGCCAGAAAAACGCAATCAAGCAAAGAGAAATCGCAGTCAAGAAAACGGAAATTGCTAGAGATCTCCAAATCAACGCGTTGTCTTCTGCTTTAGCGATTAAGTCTTCTAAAATGAAGTATCAACCACGCCTTAAAGGTTTATTGGCAATGTTGGCTTTCAATCTTCATGGACGAACGGGAGAAGAATTAGTTTCTCCTGATGTTTTTAATGGCTTGTATAAAGCTGTTCAGCAATATGCTCAGGATGATTTTGATCAAATCACAGACGAACATCGAGGAGCGGTTCGGTCATTGATTATCAATAAAGGAAAAATGTTCACTTCAAGTAGTGATGGAAAATTGATCAAATGGAAATTAAAATCAACTCCTTTTATTGGTAAACCGATTTCTGTCAAAGAACAAACATTTGAAGACCGTAAAGAAAATGTGGATTTAACTATGGTACAAAGTCCAAATCTTAAATGGCTTGCTACGGGTGGTAAAAAATCAGATATTGAACTCATTAATTTGGCTGATAATAATAAAAGTCGCTCCATTGAATTGCATCAAGGCGATGTTTATGATTTAGAATTTACGCCCGATAATAAATATATCATTTCAATCGGTTCAGATAAAAAAATTATCAAATATGATATTGAAGCGAATAAAATCATTAAAGAATTTACGATTCCTTTAATGTTTCAAACCGAAGAAATTTCCATTCATCCAGATGGAAAAATATTAGCCGTAGGAAATAGTTTAGGGCAATTACAATTTTTCGATTTATCGTCTAATAATAAAACACCAACGTCTAATATTAAAATGGCTGCTTCTATTTCGGCACTAGCTTTTGATAAATTCACCAAAAGATTAGCCGTAGGATTAACGAGTGGCGCAGTCTCTCTCATTACGCCTCAAGAAGGCAACTATACGAAAGATGGTATCAAATCTCGTAAAAATCATGGGCAGCAAATCTCTTGCATCGCCTTTAAACAATATAGAGATGTGAAAACATTCGAACCCACTACAAATGTAATGGCAATTGGTAGTCTTGATGGTACAGCTTCAGTTTGGAATATTGACCAATTTCGGAATGAATTGTATGAACCATTATTTTTAGAAGATGATGAAACGTGGGTCATGTCTTTAGATTTCACTAGAGGCGGAAAACAATTAGCAGTCGGCTATCTTGATGGAAAAATAAGATTTTGGCCTTTATTTTCGGATAAAGTAGCCGAAAACCTTTGCGAACAAATCGGTCAAAAACAGTTTAAAATGAATGTCAATGAAGTTGAACAATATTTAGGACATGGGATTCAAGCTAGTCATGAAAAGGATTATTGTAAAAATATCACAAAATAAATCATTGATTATCAGTCTATTCAAATATGAAAAAAATATTTATTCCTTCTTCTATTTCAAATAAGCATCTAAGCAATTTTAATAAGAATCAATCGCTTATTATATGTTGTTTCGTTTTTATAATGAGTCTTGTTTTTAATCCTGCATCATTAAGTGGGCAATGTGCAGAATTAACTAAAACAGTAAAAAAAGCAGAAAAATATTTTGATGAAGGTAATTTAGAACGCTCCGTCGAATTATTAGAAAAAACACTAAGTAATCGCAAATTTCGCACTTGTTGGGAAGAAATTAAAAAAGCCAATGTCTTATTGACACAAGCTTATCTTTTTATGAATAAAGATAGCCTCGCGACTAAAAGTTATGACGATGTATTATATGCTGATCCGATGTATAAAGCAGATAGTTCGTTAGAAAGCATAGATTTGGTTTATTTTGCTAGAAGATTTCATACTGTTCCAAGATTGACCTTGACTTTTGCCGCTTCTTTAAATAGTCATAGTTTCCTCAATCAAATCGTTTCGACCGAAAATATCAATGGTACAGGAATGATTAATAATAATTTTGATGGAAATGCAAACAACAAAACGGTTTATTCCAATTATACAGGTGCTGGAATAGGTCTAAGATTGGGTTTTCATATTACTACATGGCTAGAAATCGCCGCTGGTGTGAATTATAGAAATAGCGGTTTTAAATTAGAAAAAACCTTATATACCTCTAACTCTGATGATCTGACTAGCTTGATTTCTAATGAAAAAATTAATATTACAGAAAGACATCAATGGATAGATATTCCTGTGACTTTAAGGATCAATCTCTCCACCAAAAGTTGGGTTCCAGTTATATTTTTTGGTGGCGAATATAATCAGCTTTTATATGCTAAATTCATCAATTCATCAAGAGGCGGTTATACTTCTAATCTCATTATTGACGTATTAGAACAACGCCAAGCTTCGCAATATGGCTGGATTGCGGGTCTCGCTTTTAAATATCGTCCTTCTTCTACGATCAAAGATTTTTTAACCATTAATATGAAATATTATCAAGGATTGAAATTGATTAATGATCCTAATAATAAATATGCCAATTCAACGCTTTATCTTGACTTAGGCTATGTTGATGATGATATTTACATTGGCTATTTTGAGGTTTCCGTCGGTTATTCACTCACTAGGTATCGAACACTTCACAACAAACAAAGGTTTAGGTAAAAATGGAATAGCTACTAAATATTCTATCATTCACTAATTCATTCATTCTATCATTTCATTTATGAGGCAATATATTTATATCGGAATAACTTTAATCATTGGACTTCAATTCTCGGGTTGTGATATTCTTATACCTGGCAATACTTCTCCCCAAGATGTTAATCAAGCCATCCGATCTTTTGGTACAGGAGATAATGAGACAGGCGAATATATTATTAATACAGAAGATGGCGGTTATCTATTAGCAGGCAATTCGATTCCATCTGGAGAGCAAAACGGCTATTATATCGTAAAAGTCAATGAAGCAGGTCTGACAGAATGGACTAATATTTGGGAAAATCCTAGTGAAGATGTAGCTGTAAGCAAAATTGTAACCAATAATGATAATGAACTCTTTTTATTGGGTACAATCAATGCTAATACTCATGTTCCAGAAATAGTTTATGCAGATAAAAACGGTAGTATCATCAAAACAATTTCTATTCCTGCAAGTGTTTCTTCTAATGCGGCTGACTTCCTTGAATTGCCAGATGAACAACATTTTATAGTACTAAGTGACGCAGTTGATGCTTCTTTGATTACGGTTTCTTTATTGGATCTTGAAACGGATGAAATTTATTGGTCTAAAGAATATAAATATGATAATGCATCTATTAATGCTGTCAGTCTTTTTGATGTGGTAAATGGCAATTATGTTATTACTGGCACAGTTACGGATAACACAACAGGTATTAGCCAAATTCTCATGCTAGAAATTGATCAATCAGGAGGAGAGGTCAATGTTAATTTCTTAGAAAATTCTGTCGTAGTAAGTGATTTTTCTGTTTTATCTAATGGTAATTATTTAGTGTTAACCAATCCATGTTCAGATTGTTATGATGGTTATAAACTATATGATGTAGCACAAGACTTCTCTTCTTCTACCTTGCTTTATCAAAGAGAAAATATTTTTGGTACTCATGTCGAATGCTTAGGCGATGATGATATTGTCATTACAGGAACGGAGCTTGTCAGTAGTAATGCGGATAGTATTACTTATTCTAGGTATTCTATCTTTGCTGAAAATATTGATGAATCTGGTAATTTACTTTGGACAAATACCTTTGAAACGCCCAATAATGTGTCAACAACTAGAGATGATATATCCGCTGGTAATTCAGTAAGACGAAAAGGATCTACGGCAGGTTATGCAATAATAGGAACATATGATTATTTTACAGTCACTAAAATGTTATTAATTCAAACGGATGAGAAAGGCACGTTAAAATAAAATACATATCAAAATAAAAAGGTGGTTCTTTGACAATTTTTGCCAGAACTGAATTTCATCAATTAAAACAAATGTATAATTGTTTGAAAATCAAAGGTTAGATAGGAGGCACTTTCAAAGTGCCTCCTATCTTTGGCAAAGATTGTCAATGAACCAATAAAAATAGAGACGTGGAATTTTCACGTCTCTATTTTTATTTTATGCCAATCGAACATTTGTAGCAGAAGGGCCTGCTGCGCCTTCCGAAACATTAAAAATCACTCGATCACCTACTCGAATACGATCTACTAAACTACTTTCAAATAATTGAACCGATTGTCCAGATCCTTGTATTTCAATTGTGCCTCTACTCCCATCCCATTGAGTAACAATACCTCTTGCCATTTTTTTATTTTTTTAAATGATTATAATAAATAATAA
>CAKZLL010000280.1 GCA_937125475.1 uncultured Saprospiraceae bacterium
GGGGGAATGGGATGGTTAAAAGGTAAAGTAATTTCTCCTTTATCGGGAGTAATTGTTGCTTCGGTTGTTTCATTGACCTTTTTGATATTTGGCCAATTAATTGGATGATTATATTTAGGTTTTTCAGTATTTTTAGTTACTGGTTTACCTTCGAAAAAGTCGATAGTGTGTTGCAAATCATAGTAAGCTTCCATGTCTCTTGGTAATTTCAATTTGCCTTGAGCGATTTTTAGAAATTCAAAATCATAACGCATATAAGAGTTATATTTGAATTTTGGGTTGCGTAGAGCTGTTGTTGCTAATGAAATGATGCCGACATCATTGCTCATAATTGCAGTTTTGAAGGCTTTTTGAATAACCTGAGCAACACCACCATAATATTCTCCAAAAATAGCAGATAACCTAGGGTTTGATCGAATCGAAATTAAGCCTTCTAATGCGGAGCTTTTGACATAAGGATGATTGTCCGCTTTTTCAGCTTCATCAATCATCATTTTGTAATTACCTGCAAATCCTGCTAGGGCTTTAAGTGCCAAGCCTTTAGTATAAGGACTAGAATTAGTTTGATAAATATTAACTAATTGTTCATTAACCTTTTTGCGTAAAGCACTTCTTGTATAACTCACATTAGCTAATGCTGCGCCTAACAAATTAAGCTGAATATTAGGATCTGTCAAAGTACTATCACCTCCGATTGCGTAATATTCATCGACATCATTTCTAATGCCATTTAATCTGAAATGTTCTGCTGCGGCAATTCTCACTTGCTCATTTTCATCTTTTAAAGCATTAGAAAATAACTCTTTTGTAAATGGGTATTCATATTTTTTTAAGGCACGCATGATGTTAATTTTCAAGCGATAATCTGCGGCACGGCTAAATTCTAAACGCATAGCTGCCAAAGTCGTTTCTTCTTCGTCTTCTATTTTAGAAGTGGATAATACGAGTGGAAGTTTGGTATATAAATCCTTTTCATCGCGGATTGCTTTTAATATCTTGCTCTTGTGAGCGGTTAAGTCAACATCTTTCACACGCCCTAAATAATTAGCAGCTATCCTGCGAATTGAAGCTGATTTATTGTTATCACCAACATAATCAATCATCTTTTGAGTGCCGCTTTCGCTTGAAATACCTCGAAGCGCAAAACGATAAATGCCCCAAGCTTGACCTTCTAACAATAAGGTATCTTTATCGGTATATTTATTTGGTTTAACCAAAAAGTCCAAATAACTTTCTGGCGCACATTTGCCAATACCTTCCAAAACCATTGCATTCAAACGATTATCGGCAGTGGCTAAATCATTACCAAACGCTTTTACTAAAGGCAAAACTGCACTATGATGATACGTTTGTCCTAATGCGTAAATCGCAGCATATCGAACGTCTTCATCTTCATCTTTTGTTGCTTCGGTTAACGCAGTAATCACGGTTTTAGTGGTATCTTGAATAGATGCCAATGCCATTGCAGTAATGTATCGGTAAGTCGCGTCTTGATGATTAAAGAAGACGAGTAGCTCGTTCGCATTTCGTCGATCTTGATAATCAAAAATTTCCTGAACAGTAGAATTGTTCAATCCATAAGATGTGGTAGATTCGGGTAATTCGACCGTTTTAGACCCACAGCCTAGAATAAAGAATAAAGAAAAAGTGCCAATAAATAAAGAAAAACGTTGTAACAATTTCGTCATGATAGTTGCCTCTTAATAAAAAACGAAGAATGTGATTGTGTTGATTTTAAAATTTATATCAAATTCATGTAAAAATATTTGTAATATTTCTATCTAAGAAAAACTTAATGCTTTTTTTTGATTTAAAATGATATTTGATGAACATTATAGGTATAAAATAGAATAATCATTGAATTATTCGTCAATTTTTTAATCTTTTTTCAAAAAATTGATGTTTGTAAAGATAGTAGAAATTGTTATATGTTAATCCTTTTATACCAAAGAAAAAGCGACATTCCGAATAGTCGAAATGTCGCTTCTAAATTTGATGAAAAAATTAGTCTTTTTTCAATTTATCTTTGAACTGTTTTTTATACTTTTCTACCTTCGGTTTAACGACATAAGTACAATAAGAATTTTTCTCTCTATTGTCATTATAATAGTTCTGATGGTAATTTTCCGCTTTAAAATAATTGATTAGCGGGTCAATTGTTGTTACAATTGGGTCAGAATACATACTCGAAGCATCGGTTTCTTTTAATGATTGTTCAGCAATAGTTTTTTGTTCCTCATTGTGATAAAAAATAACCGAACGATATTGCGGACCAATGTCATTCCCTTGTTGGTTTAATGTCGTTGGGTTGTGTGTCGCCCACAAAATATCTAAGATTTCTTTAAAAGAAATGACCTTTGAATTGTATTGAATGCGAATGACTTCTGCGTGCCCTGTTTTTTTGCCGCAAACCTGTTGATAAGTCGGATCATCGACGTGACCGCCAGAATAACCTGCCTCTACTACGGTAATACCTTCCGTCAGTTGATAAATAGCTTCGGTGCACCAGAAGCAACCTCCTCCAAATGTTGCCAATTTTAGGCTATCATTTTCCATATTGATTTGATTTGTTGTAACAGATTGAATTTTCTGTACTTGAATTTGTAGTTGGATTGCCATGCGAAAATAGCATAAATCCAGCAAATGTTAGACTGATGAATTAATAAATCATATTATTTTGTTGTTTTGATCATCTGATATTTCAAACAGACTTTAAAAGTCAAAGTTTAGCAGAAAAGGAATATAACAGTCTATTAACATTTTGATAATCGGAAAGCACTATTTCCAAAAAGATAAGATCAAAACGGTTCATTCGTCGAAGATTTTTAAAAATTCGTAATTAATTATTGAAGAAATCAAAAGAATGTATTAGATTTAGAACAATATATTAAACGAAATACTTTTTAATGAAAATTAAGAAATCAAATGATTTGTATAAACTTTTAATGAAAGAATTATCAGAATAATTTCCTTGTCCCTTAATTTTCATTCTTTAAAACGTCATTCTTAAAACAATAAAATTCGAAATTAATGGATCAATTATTAGAACTATTAGGAGGAAGTACAATAATAATCATTGGGATACTTCTTTTTATTATAG
>CAKZLL010000281.1 GCA_937125475.1 uncultured Saprospiraceae bacterium
TGATGAATTTGGATATATTGGCTATCGGTGCACATCCTGACGATGTAGAATTATCTTGTTCTGGTACTTTGATGAAGCATATTGACTTAGGTTATAAAGTGGGTATCATTGACTTGACGCAAGGAGAGTTAGGTACGAGAGGAACGGCAGAAATGCGATTAGAAGAAGCAAAAGACGCGGCGAAAATTATGGGGGTTTCAGCACGAGAAAACCTTGGAATGGCAGACGGCTTTTTTAGAAATGATAAAGAACATCAATTAGAATTAATTCGAGTGATTAGAAAATATCAGCCTGAAATTGTTTTTGCTAATGCGATTCGAGATCGGCACATAGATCATGGAAGAGGTTCTGAATTGATTTCAAATGCTTGTTTTTTATCTGGACTTTTGAAAATAGAAACGTTCGATAATGGCGTGCCTCAACAGCATTGGAGACCAAAAATTGTCTATCATTTCATTCAAGATAGATACGTTTCGCCAGATTTTGTAGTAGATATTACAGATTATAATGATAGAAAAATGGAAGCGATTAAGGCATATCGCTCTCAATTTTTTAATGAAAACTATGAAAAGAATAGTGAAGAACTACAAACGCCGATTTCAGGGCAAGATTTCCTAGATTTTATTGTATCTCGTTCGAGAGAAATGGGAAGACCAATCGGAGCAACTTATGCAGAAGGATTTACAGTAGAACGAACAGCAGGCGTGAAAAATATCTTTGATTTAATATAGTTATTAAAGAATACTCTACAATTAAAAAGATCCGATTTCATGAAGAAATCGGATCTTTTTAATTAAAATATGTATTGGTATTAGACTTAGAACCAACCTGTTCCAAAACCTTTAGATGGCCAAGGAATCATCATTAAAATAAGCACTAAAGCAATAGCATAAAAGATAAATGTTGTTTTGAATTTTGCAGTAGCTGTAGCTGCTTTCTTAGAGCGAGCATTTCCTATTGTAACCAAAACAGCAGCGATTAACATCGCCAGAGTATGCTCCATTGTGAAAAATCGGAGTAATTTGTTTGACATCATATCGCCTCCAAAACTGACTTTATCACTAATAAAGAATAAAGCTAAACCAATCAAAACTTGAACATGAACCGAAATTAAAGTAAAAACATTTAATTTTCGATCTCCTTCTGTAAAAGTATCGGTTTTAGACAGCCATTTTCTTAAAGCATTGATGACTACAAAAACTAAAAGCGCGAGTGCAACCCAGCGTAAGCCAGAGTGAGCATGTTTTAAAATATTATACATAGTTGTTATTTAAAAATTTCTTTAGAATTTCTTTAAAACAAAAATAAAGATTTCTTTTGTTTCTATCTTTCAAGAAGACTTCGCTACGAAATTAATCTATATTTATATAATTAAAAATGGATAAGAGAATTTCTTAAAGAAAAATTTATTAACCTAAGTATTAACTAACCAAAATTTAAATCATGAAAAAGATCAAAATATCCTTTTTTTTTATTTTAACCCTATTATTTACAGCTTGTAATAATACGTCTGTTGAGGACGTTACTCAAAAAAGTTTAATCCCGATTCCTGTCTCAATGGAAGCAGGGGAGGGCGCGTTTGATTTGACTGCCTATACCCAGATTGTGACGAAAGGTGAAAATAGCATCAGTACTTATTTTAAAAATTTAATTGCACCCGCGACTGGCTTTGATTTGAAAAATGCGGAAGGAAATGCAGCAGAATCAAATTATGTCGAATTTGAAATTTTGAAAGAAAAACAGGAAAAATTAGGCAAAGAAGGCTATGAATTAATAGTCGATGAAAAAGGTATTAAATTAACGGCGAATGAAGCGGAAGGGCTTTTTCGTGGCGTTCAAACTATTCGACAATTACTGCCAGCCGATATTGAAAAGACCGCAAAACAGGCTGTAAAATGGACTATTCCTGCTTGTCATATCAAAGATTATCCGAATTATGAACATCGAGGCGCGATGTTGGATGTCTCACGTCATTTCTTTGGCGTTCCAGATGTTAAGCGATTTATTGATTTGATTGCGGCTTACAAAATGAATGTATTGCATTTGCATTTAGCAGATGATCAAGGTTGGCGAATAGAAATTAAATCTTGGCCAAATTTAACAAAACATGGCGGAAAAACAGCCGTCGGAGGCGGAAAAGGCGGTTTTTATACTCAGGAAGATTATACTGAAATCGTTAATTATGCGAAGGAAAGATACATTACAATCATTCCAGAAATTGATATGCCTGGGCATACGAACGCGGCATTATCTTCTTATCCAGAATTGAACTGTGATGGAAAAGCACCTGAATTATACACAGGAATTGAGGTTGGTTTTAGCTCGCTTTGTGTCCGAAAGCCAATTACTTATGAATTTATAGATTCCGTGATTAGAGAAGTTGCAGCACTTACACCAGGAAATTATATCCACATTGGAGGTGATGAATCTCACGCTACTAAAAAGGAAGATTATATTTATTTTATAGAAAAAACACAGGCAATCGTCAATAAATATGGCAAACAAATGATTGGTTGGGATGAAATCGTAACAAGTAACTTGACTAAAAATTCAGTGGCACAGCATTGGGCAACCGAAAAAAATGCTAAAAGCGCAGTCAAACAAGGCTTGAAAATCATTATGTCTCCAGCCAAAAGAGCTTATTTGGATATGCAATATGATTCGACTTCTCGAATTGGATTGCATTGGGCGGCTTATGTGGAGGTTGATAGTGGTTATCTTTGGTCGCCTGATACTTTTGTTGATAGTGTTCCAAAAGCTAATATTTTGGGAATAGAAGCGCCGCTTTGGACAGAAACGGTTGAAAACATGGATGATATAGAATATTTGGTTTTTCCGAGATTAGTCGGTCATGCCGAAATTGGTTGGTCTCCAAAAGACTTGCGAGATTGGACGACTTACAAAACGCGTTTAGGAAATCATAAAGATAGGTTTGATGCGTTAGGTATTAATTTTTATCGTTCTAAATTGGTCGATTGGAAATAATTCCAATACTAAATTTACTTAAAAAGCCAGCTAATCATCATTTGACTAGCTGGCTTTTTTAATATTATTAATCTAAAAAATTATTCAGGAATTTGAACTTGGATTGTTACATTAGATTTCACATCTACATCAAAAGCTTCTGTAATATCCGTATTAGTTGCCCATGATAATTTATATGTAACGACTTCTTTTTTAAGATAATCGGCTAATTCAACGTCATTCATATCAATTTCAACTGATGTAATACCTGTTTCTGTTAATTCCTTGCTTGCAACGATTACTTCATCCAAACCATCTGCTACAAGAGAAACTTCTACTCGATCAAACGCATCAAAAGACGCATCAGGATTAGCGTCATTAATAGATAAAACCATTGTATTAATCTTAATGGATTTAATATCATCTAGTGTTGCACCGACCGTTGCAACTTGTTCTTCTGCCTTGGTTTCTACCTCTTCTATAATGGAAAATTCGCCTTGAGGCATGAGATCCATTGTAACCGTTTCAGTCAAGTCAAATGTGATTGGAATACCTTGCAAAATTTCTTCGCATGATTGGATTGTAAAAGCGGAAATAGCTAAAGCAATAAACAAAATTCTAACTCTCATAAATATTTGATTTATAAATTTAATACGTGAAATTTAAATGATTTTAATGGATAAAATGTGACATCATTATAGGTAAAAAAATAAATGATTGTAAAGTCTAATTATCAAATAGTATTTTTTTATTAATGAATGAAAATGAAAAATCAATTAGATATGCTCTTTATAAATCTAGATAAAAAATGTTAAATGTACTTTATATTTACTGTCAAACTATACGGGAGTTAGTTTTAAATTGTTTCAAAAAAATATTAAATAATTTTATTTTTTTAATGTACTTATAATTGAAAATGAGGTTTAAATCTGTTTTATTAAGAATAAATTCTATTTTGAATTTCTTACATGTGTAAATAAAATGCTTTTGTGAGTTGAATATAATCTGTTGTCCAATCATTTCGATCATCGTGTTGAATGATGAGATGTGTTTCTTCTGTATGGGTTGATTTTCTTTGAAATTCTAGTAAAAGCCGTTCGATTGGTTTATCTTTTTTCGATTGTACTTTCATTAGTTTAGAAAGATGCAGGTCAAACTGTGACATCATTTTTTGAAATAATAAACCTTCTTGATAAGGTAAAATAACAGCACATTTGCCAGTAGGTGCTAATAAATAAGCAATGCCTTTAGCTAATTCAATATGAGAAAGTGTTTCGGTATGACGGGCAATTTGTCGTTTTTTTTGAGGCGCTTCACTACCCGAATTGAAGTAAGGAGGATTTGAAATAATTAAATCATATTTTAATTTATTTTCCTCAGATATAAAATTCTGCAATGATTGTTTGTATAAATGAATACGATTTTTCCAAGGAGAATTATTGATATTCTTAGTAGCTTGATGAATGGCAGAATCATCAATATCAATTGCGTCGATTGTTGCAGTTTTATTTTTTTGAGCTGCCATGATTGCGATTAAACCTGTACCTGTACCAATATCTAAAATGTAATTAGCTCCTTTAATATTTGCCCATGCACCGACCAAAACGCCATCTGTTCCAACTTTCATAGCACATTCATCATGGTAGATTTCAAATTGTTTGAAACGAAAAGGTCTTGTTTTTCTACTCATAATAGTATAGGTCTATTTTTTAAAATTAAAGGTTTTGATTAAGGTGTCAGGAAAAAACAAAGCAGCTAATTAACTTATTTATTTGAGGTCTCACACTGTACAAGTCTATTT
>CAKZLL010000282.1 GCA_937125475.1 uncultured Saprospiraceae bacterium
ATGAATACAAATACAATTCGAATTCCAATTAAAGACAAAGCAAGTGGTATATACATTATAAGTATCTATTCTGAAAAAGGAAAAATTAGTAAAAAACTAGTCGTCCAATAACACAGAAACGAACTCATAAAAAAAGACCACTTGAAAACCAAGTGGTCTTTTTTTATTTAAAACATTACAATCATTGCTTGAAATATTAGTCACAGAATAACCACCCAATAAGAAATCACTTGGTTGAAGACTATCACACAAAATCGGTTTATTGAAATGCACAATCAACTCATTGTCTCCACAAGTAACTGGTGAAATAAATGAAAATGCAGGCGTAGCAGGATTAAAAAGCGTCGCTGTGCTATTCCCAAAATCAATAGAAAAACCATTTGCCGAGCCAGTTTGATTACTAACATTTAAAACATAGGTTTTGCCTGCCGTGACCGTAATGTCTCCAATAAAAGCAGGAAAAACAAAACCCAAATCGCCGTAAAAAGGCGGGTTACTATTTGCTCCTGTTCGCCCATTAGCATCATTATTTGCCCCCAACACATCAGTTGAAACATTACAAGCGACCTCCAAATTAGTTGTAAAAATATCTGAACAAGCTTTTCCTGTAATGTCGAATAATGCCCAGTTATAATCGTCTGTTGTGGCATTAGGTGTGATCGCAAAGCGCAATTTTCCTGTATTTTCTACAGTAAAAGAGAACCAAACATCGTTCACTTCGCCTGAAAGGCAGGAATTTGCAGGATTAATTTCATTAATAATCGAGCCTTGACCTGTGAAAGCATTCGCGAAAGCATAAGTATTTTGGCATACAGGAATAGCATTGATGCAATCCTGATTAGATTGAGCAAAGAAAGAAAATGGCAGTAAGATACTAAGAATAATAGTCCAAATAATTTTCATTTGTGGCGATTTGTTTGGTTTAAAACGGGGATATTTTACCAATTAATATAGCTGATTGTCAGTCTGTTTATACAAGGAGAGGCGTTATGATTATTTTTTTACGAGAAAAATCGACTTTGGTTATGCTGTTTTCAAAAATTTGTACGATTAATTTACTTTATAAGTATTCAAATATAGAAAATGATGCCATATTTTGATTATATGAGAATTGAAAAAAAAGAAATAGGTGGTTTTAGTGACATCATTTTAAAAAGATCTTTAAATGAAAAGGGATTATTCTAATAAAATAGTTCAATCATTTTCATCCTGAAAGAAAAGAAAGGTACTTTTTTTATTTTTTAAAACATTTCATCACCAACTGTATAAAATCATGGAAAATTAAAAAACTCCTTTAGAAATTCAAATAAAGATTTTAGCTATTCAAAAAGAAGATTAAGCAATTAGCTATGGTTTTCTACCTTGACTTTAAGTTTATTTGTCTTCAAATTTTTAAATAAAAAAACAAAAAATGAACAAAAAAATTGTACTCATCCTAGTCATTATATTAGGAGCTACACAGACAAATTTTGCACAAATCAAAGGCTTATTAGGAAAAGGATGTTTTTCTGGAAAAGAATATAAATCCAATGGTTATTCCAGCGATTACCATAAAGAACACGTTGGCGAAATTATATTTTCGAACAAAACCATTCTACAAAATGATCAGTCGAACTTGATTACAACCTATAATCTTGGTGATGATTTACACTTGCGGTTATTCTTTCCCGAAGAAGGAATTGCAAATACTGTCTTTGGCATGTTTGAAGAAGATGGTTTAAAAAATATTTCTAAACTTTCTTTTGTCAAAAGGAAATTATACGAAAAGACAGGAAAATGTTTAGATGGTGAAGATATAATTGATGGATTAGCGTTTAAAGTTCAATTTTATATTAATGGAAAAAAATTAGTAGCAGCACTGATCTCAAAATCTGAACTAGAAGAAGAAGATAAACAAAAATATACAACATTTCGACTGGGAATGTCTAGCAAAGAGAGATATTTTGGTGATGGAGTTTTAAAGCTTTTTTCAAAAGAAGTGTCTAAGCTTCCTATTTCTAATGGCGTTCATGATGTGAAAGTAGAGCTGATACCTATAATTCAACATTATCCTAAGGAATTTGAAGGCTCTGTTATGGCGAGCGGCACATTTAAAGTAAAAATTAGTGATTTTGATGCTGCCAATAAAACACTTTGTCCATTTCCTAATAACAAATGGGAACAGGGCGAACAAGAAGAATTAGAGGCAAAAGTGATTAAAGCATTTAAGAAAAAAGGCTGGAAAGAAACACCTCAAAGAGCAATTATTTCTACTTCTAATTGGATCATTTCACGACATGAAAAAACGGGTGTTATTGTAGCTCGTTTTATAGAAGCCTTCGTTTTATCTACAAGAGATGATGAATGTATTTACCAAAGTTTTAATTTTTATCAGGATTATGATGGTAGTGGTTTTCAAGAAAATTTGTATTTGAGTGGCGTGGGGAGTCAATATAGCGTTTCTTGTAAGTGTTTAAAATAGATTTATTTCAACTGAGATTTTTTTAATAGCTTCAAAGTCTCAGAACTGCGATAATTGTAAAACTTCAACTTCTTAGGTATTAAAAAATGTGAAATTGGGATTTTTTCTCAATTTCACATTTTTTGTTTTATCCTGTGGTCAAATAATTTATACGTTTCATCTATTTGTAACGTTTAATTATTAATTCATTAATAATCATCACAAAGTAAATTACCAAGAAGTTAATAATTCATCTTTTATTTTCTTGTTTATTTTATGAACTTATTGAATTGTTTTACTATTATTATTGTTGTTTATGGTAGGATAGATTGTCTAAAACACAATAATCGCTATGTTTCTTTAACAAAAAAGTAAAGAGAAATAAATGATTGCCAGAGATTTAATATCAAATAATATACCACCGCTCAAGACGACCGATACAGGCGAAAAAGCTTTGAATTGGATGAGTGACTTTCATGTCAGTCATTTGCCGATCATTGATAATCAGACATTTATAGGTTTAATTTCGGAGGATGATATTTTAAATCTCAACAGTCCAGAATTACCTATTCATGCTAATCCGCTTTCTTTGAGAATGCCGTTTATTCATTCAGAAGAACACATTTATGAGGTCATCAAAAAAATGGTTCAACTGCAATTATCGGTTATTCCCGTTATTGAAAATGAAAAAACATATATCGGATTAATCACAGCCGAAAGTTTATTGAATTATTTTGCTCAATCTGCTTCACTGCAACAACCAGGCGGTGTTTTAATTTTGGAAATCCAAAGTCGCGATTATTCTATGAGTGAAATCGCTCGATTAGTAGAATCAGAAGGCGCATCTGTATTGAGTTCTTTAGTCACATCTCGCCCAGATGCCTATAAAGTTGAGGTTACTTTAAAAGTCAATCGCCAAAATTTAGCTGGTATTATTAGTACTTTTAAGCGATTTAATTATGAAGTAAAAGCCTCTTTTCAAGAGAATGATTATTTTAATACCTTAAAAAATCGCTATGATTCTTTTATGAATTATTTGAATGTTTAAAAGAATTTCAAGTGTTATTTAACAACATAAGGATCGGGTCTCTTGAAGAGGTCCGATCCTTAAATTTTAAGATTACCAAAAAATAATTTGCCCCAAAATCATTCCTCCTATCAGCTGTCATTCCTTTTCTTTGACATAACTATTAAAAATCGCCTTCCTTTTTATCACTTTTCTTACATTTGCAGAACTTTTTTAAATGATTAGTAATTGATTGTGTGAAAATTATATTTTTCATAAGTAAATTTTTATGCCAATTAACAATAATAAAAAAATCTAAAAATGTACAGGACACACAACTGCGGCGAATTACGCATGGAACACGTTGGGCAAACCGTCACATTAAGTGGCTGGGTACAACGAGGTCGTGACAAGGGATTTATGATGTGGATTGATTTGCGTGACCGATATGGCATTACGCAATTATTATTCAGTGAAGAACAAACAGAGAAAGATCTTTTTGAAATGGCTCGGACGCTTGGACGCGAATTTGTCATTAAAGTAGTCGGAGAGGTCATTGAGCGTAGTTCTAAGAATGATAAAATTCCGACGGGACACATCGAAATCGTAGTCAAAGAATTAGAAATTCTTAATCCTTCTAAATTACCACCTTTTACAATTGAAAATGATACAGATGGCGGTGATGACTTACGTATGAAATACCGTTATTTGGATTTGCGTCGTACTCCTGTGCAAAATAATTTGATTTTTAGAAGTCAATTAGCCATCGAAACGCGCAAGCATTTGGCTGAAAATGACTTCATCGAGGTCGAAACGCCTGTTTTAATTAAAAGTACGCCAGAGGGTGCGCGTGATTTTGTTGTGCCTTCTCGTATGAATAAAGGTACTTTTTATGCATTGCCACAATCGCCTCAAACTTTCAAGCAAATTTTGATGGTCGGTGGAATGGATAAGTATTTCCAGATTGTGAAATGTTTCCGTGATGAGGATTTACGCGCTGACCGTCAGCCTGAGTTTACTCAAATTGACTGCGAAATGTCTTTCGTTACACAAGAGGACATTTTAAATACATTTGAAGACTTGACGAAGTACCTTTTCAAAACAACAAAAGGAATTGAATTAGCTGATTTTCCACGTATGACTTATGATGAAGCTCAGACTTTATACGGTTCAGATAAGCCTGATACGCGTTTTGGAATGCAATTCGTCGAGTTAAATGAATTGGCAAAAGATAAAGGTTTTCCTGTATTTGATGCTGCGGAATTAGTCGTTGGTATCAATGCAACTGGTCAAGCTAAAAATTATTCTAATAAAGATA
>CAKZLL010000283.1 GCA_937125475.1 uncultured Saprospiraceae bacterium
AAAGTTGGCGGATTAATTTGTGCATTGACAGACACCGACAAGCCGCACCAAAAGGCGATCCGGCACTGATCTACTGTTTTCATTCGATCAATCTTGTTTGAGTGTGTGATTTGTGGATTTGCCATAAATCACCCAACAATCACTTCGTAAAAAGAATCATCTTGTAGGTAACGTTGTGCTAATTTTTGTAAATCATTAGCAGTGATTTGTCTAATAGTTGTAATGAGTTGACTATAATAATTACTAGGCAAATTATTGGCTAAAGTGGTTTTTATCACTGTCGCAGCATTAAAAGGACCATCGACAGCGGTTAATAAAGAACCAAGTAAGTAATTTTTCACCATATCCAACTCTTCGGCTGGAATTAATTCTTCTCTTAAACGTCCAAACTCAGAATATATTTCTTTAATCGCTTGATTAGTAATATCTGATTTGAAATCTCCGCCAACGAAAAAATACCCATCCAAAAGCATCCCATCCAATTCTGAATAAATATTATAAGTATAGCCTTTATCTTCCCGCAAATTTTGCATTAAACGTGAACCAAAATAACCTCCTAAAATAGTATTCAAAATAAAAAATGATTGATAATCAGCATGATGACGATCAAACAAACGCTTACCTATTCGTACAGCTCTTTGTACGTTATCTTTTTTAGAAAGATGCCATTTTTGTTCTGGATATGGCGTAAGTGCGAATTTTTTTCGTTCAGATTTGCCTTTTCGGATGACTTGCCCAAGGTATTTATTAATTAAAGAAATGGATTCCGCATCGGGTTTTCCAGCCAACATCATTAAACAATTCTCAGAAACAAAGTTATTTTGATAATGTTGAATAATGTCATTGCGATCAATCTCATTGTATAACTCAGCCGTGCTATTATAACCATAAGGATGATCTGCACCATAAATCATTTCGGTGAGTTGACGGTAAGCTACCGAATCATTTTTTTCTAAATCAACTTTTAATCCTTCTTTACTTCTCAGAATAAAAGACTGGATTTCGTCCATAGGAAAGGCTGGAGCTGACAAAATTTCTTCCAAAATAGGAAGGATATTTTTGAGGTGTTTGGTCAAGGTATAAATTGTAATATGAGACGTATCCAAATTAGAACCAAAACTAATCGAGCCACCCAAAAAATCTATTCGTTCCGCTATTTCAGCACCTCGAAGTTTGGCTGTGCCTTCTCTCAATACACTTGTAGCAATTTTGGAAGTAAGTTTTTTTTCTTCATACCAACGCCCAGCGAAAAACATTAATTCTAACTTTAGAATATTCTGTGTCCCCATCGTGACTTCGTAAATTGGGATGCCATTATCTAAAGTATATTTTTTAGGAATCGGCAAGTCATAACTTTTGATCTCACGTATAGGCGGTTGTATAGCTCTATTTAACATTTTTTGTGCTTCTTCTTTTCTATTAGTTTAAAATATTGGCAAAAATACGACTTTGTAAGGTCTTGTTTTAGTTCTTACTCTGATTATTGGACTTTTATTACATTTAGGCTTTGATTTATCACTACTTCGTGGATTGATTATCTTTTTATTCTTTGTTACTCTTGTAATTTTAGCAATAATATCGCTTGTCTATTCAATAATTTTAACTCACTATTAAGTCCAACACCTTCGGCTTATAATAATGATGTTTACTCTCTTCAACTCATTCAGGTTTTTTTCTTAATTTTAAACGTTTTACAGAAATAGAATTTAAGGGACAAGGAAATAAATAAACTATGCAATCTTGGAGAGATTATTTTTTTGTGCGCCCCCTAAATTTAAACTTGAATAGTTACCTATTTTTAAATTATTAAGCATGAAATTTTTATATCTACTCTTGTTTCTATGTTGTACCACTGTCATTTTTGCACAAGAAGAAATCGAAGAAGAAGAAATTGAGGTGATGGACGAAACTACGCCTGTCCATTCTTTTTTAAGGGTTTCCCCTTCTTTGTTTTTAGTCAATTCTAGCCCGTCTACAATAGATTATGAATTTTGGGATCATGATTTAAGTTACCCTGATAGTATTTCTGGTTCACGCGATATAGATAATATGTGGACTTACGGTCTTAACTTTGGTTTTGGTCGATTGATTGGAAAGTCAACGGTCATTAATTTAGACAATCATATCGGTTGGGGTAGTAATGGTAAATTCTTTAATTATGTTGGTCAACTTGGAGTAGGAAGAGAATTTCGATTTGGCGAATTTTATATTCAGCCTATTCTTTCGATGGGTTTTGTTAGTAGTATTTATAATTTAGGCACACATCCTAGTAACAATAAAGGTTATTTTCAAATCAATGATACCTATATTAATAATCAATTGACAGCTCGATTAAAATCGCGTGCTGTTACACTAAGCCCTGCTGTTTTGTTGGAATATTCTATTCGTCGTAATATTTCTGTTTTTGGAAAAATAAGTATTCATTATTCTTTTTGGGAAACTAATTACCTTTCATTTAGTGGAGAAACCGACGAAGTTGATGAAGATGGAAATGCAGTTACAGCCTCAGAACGCATTGATTTTAATCATAATCGATTAGGTTTTTATATTAATAATAAGAAAATTGAGGAAAAACGCAGTCCGTATATTCCTTATAATTTTAATAGTCTTTTGATACAAATAGGCGTTTCCTTTGCTTTTGGCAATGAAGTTTATGACGAATTTGAAGAAGAATAGTAGTTTTTAAATGAGAATTTATAATCAACTAGTTCGGTTATAAATTCTCATCCGTAGTATCTTCATCCATTTCTTCAATAATTAATTGGATTTCCTCTACAGTCAAATTAGATATTTGAGCCATCAAATTAATATCAAGTTTGGCTTGAATCATTGTTTTAATTCTTGCCATTTTTTCTTCTTCTACTTCTTTCTCAATTTTTTCTAATTGCTCAAATAGTTGATTTTTTTTCTTGAATGGTTTCTTGAATTACTCTTTCTCTTTCCTCCTCAAAAGATTGATAAACATCTTCCATCTTTTGAAGTTCTTCTTCTAAATTTAACTCTACCTCTTCCATAATATTTTTATTTAGTCGATTAATCATTTCTTCAAAAACATAGTCATTTTGATAAGGAGTAAAATCTGATGGTTGATTTCTTTTATTTCTGGTGCATTCTGCACATTCAAACTTGCGATAATAACCTTTTTTCAGTAGAAAATTAAGTGCAAAAGAGCATTTGAAAGTAATTTTAAAAAGCCAATAATATCAATAGAAAAGCCGAATATGAACTAGTCATATTCGGCTTTTTGAATTATTCAATAACATGTATTTATTCAATATTAGTATAGAACGCTTGAATATCATCATCATCATCAAACTTATCTAACATTTTTTCAATATCAATCAATTGGTCTTCACTATATTCGACTGGCGAAGTTGGAAAACGCTTCAAATTTGAAGAAGTAATCTCAATATTTAACGCTTCTAAAGCAGTTGTCAAAGTTCCAAAATCAGTATAACCACCATAAACAACAACAGTTGTTACACCTCCTTCATCGTCCTCATCTGGTTCAATTTCTTCTATTTCGTCCAAACCAGCATCAATCAATTCAAACTCAAGCTCCTCCAAATCCATATCATCTGTTTTCTTAAATTCAAAAACAGATCTACGATTAAACATAAATTCTAAAGAACCATTCGAGACTAAACTACCGCCTGATTTATTAAAATAAGATTTCACATTAGCGACAGTACGAGTTTGATTATCCGTTGCACATTCAAGATAACAAAGGACACCATGAGGGCCTTTTCCTTCATAATTCACTAAAGTATAATCAACTGCATCTTTTCCGATTGCACGATCAATAGCTGCTTGAATATTTTTTTTGGGCATATTCTGCGCCTTTGCATTCTGAATTGCAGCCCTCAAACGCGGATTCATATCAGCCTCAGCACCGCCATCTTTTGCTGCTACAGTAATTGCTTTTGCCAATTTTGGAAAAATACGAGACATTTGCCCCCATCTTTTCATCTTCGCGGCTTTTCGATATTCAAATGCTCTTCCCATTATAATTATATTTTAAAACTTTCGTTATTTCGTTCCGTAATTCTTCTAATATACAAAATTATTAATTTGAATGTGGATTGACAAATCTTTTATTACTTATTCTTCTCTATAAAATTGTCATAATTTTCCGTTCTCACCTATTTTGGTGCATAAACTCGCTCGGCGTTTTTCAAAATTTCGGCTTTATCGAATGTCATAGGTTTAAGTTTCTGATTAACAAAAAGTTCCATTTGATCCGTATAATGCGGACTATCCTCGTGCGCTGAGCTTCCATAAGCATTGACCGACTCGATGACTGAACCTTCTTTTGTAAATTGTACCATTTGAATATAAGATTCGCCTGCAAATATTCGGAGCTGTCCATTTTTTTGAGGTTGCCCATAAATAGCTGCCAAAACATCAGGTGCGCCACTAATTGGTAAACTTACCTCTCCGCGAGAATGTTGTTGCAATCCACCTAAAACGACATGAATTGACCCGAAATACTTCATTAAGTGCTTTTTTGTTTTTTTCAATGCCGCTACATATTCCGCTTCCGCTAAAAAATTCTTTTCCTTGGTTCGTCCTTCTTTATCTAATCTTTCATTTAAGAATTGAAGTGTTAGCACAAAAATAGCCGCACCATTACTACCTGTTTTAGTATTCCCATCCCATCTTTTTAAGATTGCAATAAGCGGTGCAATATTTGAATATTTTTGCTCATCCAATTCAAAAAGTAAATTGATATTAGCCATTGAAAAAGTATAAGTTGGCGTTCTCATCC
>CAKZLL010000284.1 GCA_937125475.1 uncultured Saprospiraceae bacterium
TATCAATTAAACCAATAAGCACATCAACAAAAACATTTAGGCCGCGGTAGCAATACTTCGGCTTTTTTTATATTAAAAAAATACTTAATTCATTAATTGATACTACAAATATAAAGGCAAGTATTATTATTTTCCGTGACAATTATTACAAACTATGATTAAGGACAAGTTTTTTCTAAATAGAATTTGTAACAATAACCTTAATTTTATTCCTGCTCAATTTGACTTTTCCTTCTTTCTCTAGTTGTTTTAATAACCTTGAAATAACTTCACGCGAGGTATTTAATTCTTTAGCGATTTCTTGGTGTGTCACGTAAAAAATATGTTTATTCGTCCGTTCTACTTTATCATATAGGTATTTCAAAAGTCGTTCATCCATTTTCAAAAAAGCGATACTATCAATGGTATGAAGCAATTCAGAAAAGCGATTTCGGTAAGTTTGCATTACAAAATTCCGCCAACTTTCGTATTGCTTCATCCATTCATCCATGTATTTCACAGGTATAAAAAGCATTTTCACTGGATCTTCTGCGATAGCTTTAATTTCGCTTTTTTGATGAGCAATACAGCAAGTCAACGACATTGCGCAAGTCTCACCAGCATTGAGATAATATAGAAGGATCTCATGCCCTTCTTCGTCTTCACGGAGTATTTTTATTGTGCCTTCTATCAACATAGGAAGCCCTTTGATATACTCGCCATAATTCATAATTACTTTACCTTCTTCCATTTTTTTTAGTGTTCCATACTCTGCAATTGCCTCTTGCAAAGCAGGTTCATAAATACTTGGAAAATGTTTTTTTACATCTATCATCTTATAAATCAATGGGTTTTAATTTGTTAAATTCCTTTACTTAAAATGGAGGCTGCACATCTTGAATTTCATTTATAAAAGTACCTTCTAAACAACATACAATATGCCCTTTTTCGCACCAATGATCTGCAAGATATCCTTTTGAATATTCTATAATTCTTTTCCTTAAACTCTCCTATTAAACAGTTTGCCAATATGCAACACCAATTTCTGCTTGATGTTCTATTTTAGGGATTTTTTCCCAATTAATTGTCTAATATAGTATATTCATATTTTTAAGTTTTCTATTTATTCTATCAGATAAATTTTCACCTCTTTTCATATGGCAATATGCATAATAATAGTACCAATAAATCAATAGAAATACAAATAATGCGAATTAAAAGTTGAGAATTGAGTGTTGAAAATGATTGTCAATAAAGTACGGTCAGGATCCGTAGTTCGATTAATTATAACTGTTTTTTTGCTCAGTTTCTTCACGACTTCTTAGGTGATGTGGATTGTCTTTAAGCTTACGAATAATGATTGTATTTTTGTCAATATAAGCTATTAATCCACATACTGATTCGCAATTAAAACTAGTAATAGTAGGAACAATAGAATAATGCTTTTTTCTTTTTTAGAGCTAGGTTCAGAGAACTGATACTGTTTCTGGCTATAAATTAATGTTTTTTTAGGTGCAGCGCACCGACACCTAAATATAACATGTTGTTAATCAAATACCTACATTTCGTGTCGGTACGCTACAACTGAAATGTTAAATCACTTTTATTACAGTGCAATTAATCTTTTTTAGAAAATATTACCACCAATAAATAGGGTGTAATTCAATTCTTCGTTTTTGAATAAAAGTCATCAGATGAGTGAAGTGTTGAAGTTAATTAGTGGTGTCTCAACTAATAATTTGAAGAATAACTCACCTGATGACTACTTTTTAAAATAAAAAATGCGAAAAACAAAATTACACCCAATAAATACTGTAAAATTTTTTATAACAATTTTTGCTATCAACCTTGAAAGGGCAAAAGTATTAGTATAAAGAAAGACTTACGCCCTTTCAGAGTTAATAAATTTCAAGAAAATTGCCAATAAGCAAAAAAATTAAACTTATCGTTTAATCAATTTCATGGTACTCACACCCGAATTAGTATGGATTTTAGCAATATAAATGCCAGTCGCAAAACCTGAAGCATCTATATTAACCTTATCAGTATTCGGTTGAATAAAACGTAAACGCTTCCCTTGAATATCAAAAAGTTCGATGATGGTAATATCTGTCTTTTCAGAAGTAATCGTCCATTGATTAGTAGCTGGATTTGGAAATACATCCAATCCTTCTACATTATATTCCATCTTTGTTGATGTAAATACACCGAAATGTACTTCATCAAAATAGTAAGTTTTATCTCCGTTTGGTGATCCAGCCACTCCAAAATTGAAGAAAATTGAAGCCATATTATAAGTCCAGCCATTCGTTAAGCCAAAACTTAATGCGGCTGTTCCGCTCGCTTCATTTGTAAAATCAAATACTAAATACTCCCAAGCTCCTGCAACAGTTGTCATTGCTTCTGTTTCGCAAGTATGCGTCGGATCATTAGAGTCTTCCACTTTCAAACGAACAGGAATTCCAGCATCTGGCGACCAAACTCTTACCGTCATTTTAGCATCAGTCAAAGTCAATGGAATATCTGTTGCAAAACCTGCTGGTGTGCCGATTGTTGTTCCTGCCGAAGAACCTGCTTGAGCATTTTTAACAATTTTTGCTACATTATTATTCGCATTCGTCGGATCAGCTACTAAGAAAGAAACATTTCCTTCAAAGTCAGTGAGTGTGTAGTTTACACTTGAACTTTCAAATGTTACTGGCAAATCAATTTGAGCTCCACCAAATACTTGCTCTACATCATCAAAAAGAAAAGTTGAAGCTGCAGAACCATCGCCAGTATTCCCAAAATCAAACATAAATACAAGATCATTAAAATCAGATGGTGTTCCTGTAAAATCCCAAGTAAGCGTTTCCCAAGCATTTGTAACGGTTGTCGTCGCGTCTCTTTCAGCTGCTCCAGTAGCTCCTTCCAATTTAAATTTCACGACAGTTCCCACAGGAGCAGTCATAAAAACCTTCATTGAAATAATATTATTTGTCGTAAAATCAACTGTATTTGTTAAGCTAATTTTACTTCCTGCCCAAACATCACCGCCATTTCTTACAATTTGTGCGACAGTTGCACTTGTATTAATTCCACTTGATTGAGGATTAGCAATAACAGTCGCTGTTCCTCCATTAAAATCCACAAAATTAGAAGTAGTAACTCCTGCTTCAAAATCAATAGGCAATGTCTGCCCAAAACTAATTGAAGCAATAAACAATAAAACCAATGTTGTAATTCCTTTCATCATTCTAAAAATTTTATTTTTATGATTATGTTTTTATAAAAAACAAGGTATTTGTTAAAAAAAACTTCACTATTATTTCTTATATAAAGCTAAGATAAATAAAACATGAACGAATGTAAGACTATTCATTTTTAAGAATCTAATTGTGTATCAATGATGTATAATAATTCCCTAGTGATGTAGTACTGTAGTAGTCTTTTTAAAAAAAACAGCTCTATTTGGCTTTAATCATCTATTTTAAACTAAATATTACTACTATATAAAAAATTAGGTTCTTTATGATTTTATGTGATGATTAATAATATCTTTTTTATTCTAAGCTTTTAACCTCCCCTAACCCCTCCAAAGGAGGGGAATCTAGCCAGTTGCTCCCCTCCTTTGGAGGGGCTGGGGGAGGTTAAAAACTTAGAGAATTAATCTTTTTAAAATCGACCACATAAAATCATAAAGAACCAAAAATTATCATTCATCAATTTCACATCTAACACTTGATTTTCATTGTATTTATTATCCAAAAAGATCTCCTCCATAAACGATTTTATTTTGCCTAGCAAAAACATTTGACCATGAAAAAAACCTTAACGGATTATAGAAATTTTGATATGCTAATTCCATCTGTCTTGCAGCTTCTTTTGGTGAAACTTGCCCTGTTGCCGTTCCCAAACCAGGGCAAACTACGACCTTAATTTTCTTTTCGCTCGTCCTGTTATGATTGGCCACAGCTCTCAACATCGCAAATTTTGCTGAATAAACATTATCTGTTCTCGTAATTTTGAGCGGCACTCTCATAGTTGGTGTATGTGCTAAAAATGGGTGCTTTTCATGTCCAGTTTCAACGATCATTGACGTTCCAACGGGTTGCTCTCCAAAAAATTCTGATTGTATTTTTTCCCTTACTTTAGCTGGTAATTTTGCTCCAAAATATCTTGCAATCGCTAAATCAACTCCTCCATCCATTAACCCAAATGAATTTGCTGCACTTACCATGCAATCGAATTCGGCTATATTTTCAAAATAATCATTGACTATTTCTACTTTTTTATACCCTTTAAAACGCTCTTTCCATGCTTGGCAAAGAGCTAAATTAGGATCAACTAGGATTAGTTTAAAATTTTTGATTTCTTCCATTTTATTTTTTTAGGTCCTAAAATATATTCAATAATGAAGCATAAAACTATCCAATTACGTCAAGGAAATACGCTGTGGTGCTTCTTACCAAGTATGCTCTGTGTAATAGATTTTGATCAAAACAATCGCGCTAGTAATAGGCAAAATCATTGAACTGATATCCGCACCAAACCATAATAAAGCCAATAGTAAAACATTTCCAAAAGCAATACTTTCCAATAAAACATTAGTCAAAAAAGGTGTCCAATCGCTTAAATCACTAGCCGTTGTACAAGTCTATTATTTTAAAGTAGAAGAACAAACAAATTTAGTTGTTGGAATATCTGAGGTAATAATGTCATTAAAAGCACCTTGCACGTTAATTAGCAGACCAAACCCCCTCGATTTGAGAATAGAAGCCGCGACAGTCGAACGATAACCACTTCGACAATGCATATAATAAGTTGTATTTTTTCGGATTTCAGCCATTTGTCGATTAAGATAATCTAAAGCAAAATGTTGGGCAGTTTCGATATGCTCCACTTCCCATTCTCCCGGTTTTCTAACATCTAAAATCGAGAGGTCTTTATGATAAGCTTGCGCAAAAGTTGCAATATCAATTGTTTCAATTTGATCTACTTCACCATAACTTTTCCATGCTTCAAAACCACCTTCCAAATAGCCAATCGTATTATCATAGCCCACACGAGCCAATCTTTTGATTGTTTCTTCGGCTCTGTCTTTTGGTGCGACGATCAAAATCGGTTGCATCAAATCAGTAATAAGCGCTCCAGCCCAAGGCGCGAAACTGCCATCCAAGCCAATAAAAATTGAATTTGGAATAAAGCCTTTTACAAACGAAACTTTATCTCTAACATCCAAAATAAGGGCATCATGTTCATTTGCAGCCGCTTCAAAAGCACGGGGCGATAAAGCTACTACGCCACGCTTCATTACATTTTCAAAGCTATCATACCCCGACTTGTTCATCTTGGCATTTTTAGCAAAATATTGAGGTGGAGGCAACAAACCATCGGTCACTTCTTTGATAAATTCATCCTTTGTCATATCCGCCCGAAGCGCGTAATTTGTTGCTTTTTGATTGCCTAATGTATCCCAAGTTTCGGAACTCATGTTCTTACCACACGCCGAGCCAGCACCATGAGCAGGATAAACAATGACCTCATCTGAGAGCGGCATAATTTTGTTTCTAAGGCTATCAAACAGCCAACCTGCGAGGTCTTCTTTGGTCAATTCACCTGATTTCTGTGCTAAATCTGGGCGACCAACATCACCTATAAACAAGGTATCGCCTGAAAAAATGGCGTATTCTTTATCGTTTTCATCTTTTAATAGATAAGTCGTACTTTCTGGCGTATGCCCAGGCGTGTGTAAGACTTTAAATGTTACTTTTCCTAATTTAAACTCTTCGCCATCAGTAGCAGTATGTTTCTCATAAACAGTATTTGCATTCGGTCCATAAATGATTTTCGCACCTGTTTTTTTAGCTAGGTCTAAATGCCCTGAAACGAAATCTGCATGAAAATGAGTTTCAAATATATATTTAATTGTTGCGCCATTTTGAGTAGCTTTTTCTAGGTAAGGTGCCGTTTCTCTCAAAGGATCAATTATAGCAACTTCTCCATTACTTTCTATATAATACGCACCTTGCGCTAAACATCCTGTATAAATTTGCTCAACTCTCATATTCATTTTTTTAAATCTAAAAATTTATTGAATAGCTCTAAATACAAATATATGAGTATTCATTCATGTATTTATTAAAAAAAATCATAAATATTCAAAATGTAATGTCTATTCCAAGAAATCGAAGCTTATATAAAATTGGACATTAATAGTCTTTATTCACAAAGATTAATAGAATTATTAGATGATTTTTGAACCTAAAAAAACCTTACCACATTAATTTGTAGTAAGGTTTTTTATAAAAATTGTCCCGTCCTGCTCGAAACTATCAAGTAATTTCACCTCCGCAGCTCGACCCTGCACCTGCCGTACAACCATAACAATGTTGATTCAGAATAATCGCTCGGTCTTTGAGTGCATCAAGATCAAAATCATTGATATGCTGCGAACTACTCGCGACTTTCAGATCTAACATTTGATTAAAATCACAATCATACATAAAACCATCCCAACTTACAGAAATCGTATTTCTACACATCAACCCCATAATCGTTGATGGATTGAAGGCATTGACCAAAGACTCCATATATTCTTCATAATTTTCAGATTCGAGCAAATAATCCAAAAATCGACTAATTGGCAAATTCGTAATCGCAAACAATGCATTGAACTCAATATCAAATTTCCTTTTGAGCTGTCGCTTAAATTCGGCTTGTAGCGTTTCTTGCGATGCTGGCAAAAACGCGCCCGAAGGATTGTAAACCAAATCGAGTGTCAATCCAGATCCTTCCTTTCCATACCCTACTTCATTGAGCATTTTCAAGGCTTCGATCGAATCTTCAAAAACACCATCTCCGCGCTGGCTATCGGTTCTTTTTTTAGAAAAATCCGGCAAAGAAGCAACAATGTGAACATTATTCTTTTTAAAGAACTCAGGCAAATCGTAAAATCTCTTATTGGCTCTAATAATCGTTAAATTACAACGATTGATCACTTTCTTGCCCAATTTTGTCACTTCCTCCACAAACCAACGAAAATGTTTATTCATCTCTGGCGCACCGCCCGTAATATCAACGGTATGAATAGAAGGCACTGCCGCAATGATTTCTAAACAACGCTCTAACGTTGCTTTATCCATATTTTCTTCTTTGCGATCTGGTCCTGCATCTACATGACAATGCGCACAGGTCTGATTACAAAGTTTTCCAATATTTAATTGAAAAATTTCTAATGTTGCTGGCAAAAGCGGCTGAAAACCTAAATTGGCTACTTTTTCTGTAAATTTAGGAAAATTGACATCCACCAATTCTTTTCCATTCAGTACTTTTATTTGAAAAAAAGTATCGGACAAATCCGTTCCTCGCGCTTTTAGAGATTTACCTTTTTGCTTAACGCCCATTTCTTTTATATTAATTTTTGATACTAAAAAACGAAAAAAACCATTATCGTCTTTTTCGTTTTTTGTATTATCATTTTTCACACTATCCTATACGAAGTATTTCCACCTAATGGTTGTATGCTTCCAAAATCAATGCCATTATAACACAATGAAATCGTCTAATTACATAGATAATTTCTCTGCATGATTCATCATTTGTACACCAAATACCAATGTTGAACCGCTTTTGATTGCTGCTGCTACATGAACCGCTTCCATCATTTGCTCTTCATCCGCGCCTTTTTGCAAGCAAGTCGACGTATAAGCATCAATGCAATATGGACATTGTACGGTATGAGAAACTGCCAGTGCAATCAATGCTTTTTCGCGCTCAGTCAATGCCGTATCGCCTTTGAAAACACCATTATACCAATTAAAAAAATCCTTACCCATTTTTTCTTGGTATTCTGTTATTTTTCCAAATTTCTTTAAGTCCGCTGGATTGAAATATTCCTTCGCCATAGTTTTAAGTATTATTAAGGGATCTCACAAAAAATAATCTACCCATCTTGCTATGAATTTTACTTTTTACTGCGTTGCCTTTTTCTTGCATAGCTCACTATGCTGCGGAAAATGCGCCTTGTAAAAAATAAAATTTATCCCGCAATATTGGGTAAGTTATTTATTTCCTTGTCCC
>CAKZLL010000285.1 GCA_937125475.1 uncultured Saprospiraceae bacterium
AATTCTATCATTGTAAGGAGGCGCGAGTAATTGCGATGTTCCATAAGGTGAATTTTGTTTTAAAAGTGCTCGTTGATTCGAGAATGCTTCAAAACCATAAATACCATGAGCTTTACCAATTCCACTATTATTCGTTCCACCAAACGGTAAATTTGGGTTAGAATAATGTATTGTACAATCATTAATACAAGTCCCTCCTGCCCTAGTGTTTTCAACAATTAATGTCGTGTTTTTAGATTGTTTACTAAAAATGTATAATGCTAACGGCTCAGGTTTAGAGTTGATAACTTGAATAGCCCTTTCTGTTTTAGAATAAGTGCAAACAGGCAATAATGGACCGAAAATTTCTTCGTGCATCAACTCCATTTCATCAGTAATATTTGTCAAAACAGTTGGTTCGATATAATTATCAGCTTCATCGAAATGACCTCCACAGACAATTTTTGCACCTTTTGAAATCGCATCATCAAATAAGTATTTGATACGTAGAAAATGTTTATGATTAACAATTCGCCCTAAACTATCACCTGTTTGTCGATCATTTTCAGTTGAACCATAAAGTTCTTTAATCTTTAATTCTAAGAGATTAAGCAGCCTATTTTTTTGTTTTTCATGTACTAATAAATAATCTGGCGCGATACAAGTTTGACCACTATTAGAATATTTTGCCCAAACTACTCTTGAGGCGGCTTCATTTAGATTCGCAGTTTCGTCAATGATTGTTGGGCATTTCCCACCTAATTCTAATGTAACAGAAGCTAAATTTTCAGCAGCAGCACGCATGACTATTTTTCCAATATTCGGGCTACCTGTAAAGAAAATATGATTGAATGGCAATTTTAATAATGCCGTAGCTACATCTATTCCGCCTTCAAAAATCGCTACTTCCTCTTCTTCGAAAATCTCTTTTATCACTTGTGACATCAAACGAGAAGTGTTTGGTGTCATTTCAGAAGGCTTGATCATCACGCGATTTCCTGCTGCTAAAGCAGAAACCAAAGGACCAAAAGTCAAATTAATCGGCACATTCCAAGGCGAAATGATTAAAACAACACCTTTTGGTTCATATTTTACCTGAGAATTAGTACCAAGTAAGGCAGTTGGCGTTTTTACTTTTTTGGGACGCATCCATTGTTCGACATGATTTCCTGTATGTTTTGCTTCACTAGTTACAGGAAATAGGTCAAATAAATCCGTTTCAATTGCTGGTTTTTTAAAATCAGCATACATTGCCTCGTGAAACGCCTCACGGTATTTTATTATAGCATTGTGTAATTTTTTAATCTTTGCTTTTCGTTCCTTGGCTGTCGATATTATAAATTGATTAGCTCTCTGTTCGTCAAAAATGCGTTGAATATCCGTAAAAATGTTGTTTAAAACTGGTGTAATTACCTCGTTCATGGTTGATCTTTTATTTAAAAAAAAGCACATAACATACATTTATACAAAAATATGTTATATGCCTATTTTAATAACAAATTATTCCTTTCTATTGTTCTGTTAATCGTCTTGCAATAATAATAAATTCAGCGGCTTTTTCAGCAATCATAATAGTAGGAGCATTCGTATTGCCTCTTACAACATCAGGCATAACAGATGCATCAACCACCCTCAAATTACTTACGCCATGCACTTGAAGCCTATTATTAACAACCGCCATTTCATCATTTCCCATCTTACAAGTACTCGTCGGATGGTAAAGCGTTTGTCCATATTGATAAATAAAATCCTTGATTTCACTATCATCTGGCGTTTTTTCTGTAAAATAATATCCTTTAAAATATTTTTGAAAAGCTTTAGAAGTACAGATTTTCTCTGAAACTTTAGCTCCAATGATTAATTTACGCATATCATCATCATTAGATAAATAATTTGGATCAATCAAAGGCTTATCTTTAGGATTACTTGATGCTAATTTGACCGTACCTTTGCTTTTGGGATTCAATAAACATGGCCCCATTGAATAACCTCTTCCTTTTAATTTTGTAAAACCATGATCCAAGAAAAAACCTGGAGCAAAATGATATTGCAAATCAGGTGCAGGTTCATCAGGGCTAGATTTAATAAAACCGCCAACCTCTGCGACATTACTCACATAAGGTCCTTTTTTATTAATCATATAATTTAATATATTCCCAATAATGTAAGGAAAATTTTCTGCGATGTCTAATGTTTTTTTATAATTTGTTTTGTACAAACCGCCTGCTAATAGATGATCCTGCAAGTTTTTCCCAACTCCTTTTAAATCTTGGATAACAGGGATTTTATGCTGACGCAATTCTGCTCCATCTCCAATACCAGACAACATCAATAATTGAGGACTATGAAAAGCACCTGCACTCAACAAAACTTCAAAGTTAGCTTTAGCACGATGAACTTGTCCATTTTGTTCATATTCTACTCCTGTAGCTTGTTGATTTTCAATTAAAATTCGATGTGCATGCGCATTTGTTAAGACGGTCAAATTGCTTCGATTTCTAATCGGATGCAAAAAAGCATTCGCCGCACTACAACGTTCCCCTTTTTGTTGTGTTACTTGATAACGTCCAAATCCTTCCTGTTCTGCACCATTAAAATCCTTATTATGTGCAAAACCTTGCTCTTTTGCTGCTTCTATTAATACGTCAGATAAATGATTAAAAGTATTCAGTTTCGTAACATTGAGTTTTCCCGTATTACCATGAAAATCATCTTTAATCATTTCATTTCCTTCCGATTTTTTAAAATAAGGTAAAACCTCATCATAAGACCAACCTTTATTACCATACTTTGCCCACGTATCATAATCGTAGCGATTACCTCGAATATAAATCATCGCATTGATACTGCTAGATCCTCCGATGACTTTACCACGCGGTTGATACATCAAACGATTATTCACATGCTTTTGAGGAACAGAATCTAAATCCCAGTCATTTTCCCCTCTAAATAGTTTTGAAAAAGCGGCTGGAACATGAATATCACTATTCTTATCTTCTCCGCCAGCTTCTAATAATAGAACTTGATGATTTTGATTTTCTGAAAGGCGATTTGCCAAGACGCAACCTGCCGAGCCTGCCCCTATTATAATATAATCGTATGATTTCATTT
>CAKZLL010000286.1 GCA_937125475.1 uncultured Saprospiraceae bacterium
CACGGAAAAAATAAAATTCATTACGTAATCTTGGATAACTTATTTATTTCCTTGATCCTAAATTAACGCCTTCTACGTCCAGAATATTCCATCGCTTCGCCTTTTCCAAAGCCATAGCTAAAGCCTAATGTAATAAATCGACCTCTTGTACCTTTTCTAAATAAATAGAAATTGGGTTGATCGACTTCTGTTTCTCTAATGCGAGAAGCAAACAAATCCCGAACACCAAGACTAAGCACGGCTTTGCCTTTCATCATTTTCTTACGCAAACCCAGATCCGCAAATAATTGATCTGAAATCGTACCTTGTACATTCTGAACTTCTGACTGATAACGCCCAGTCATTTCAAAATCTACATCGGCTGGCAAAGCAATTTTTGCCGTCCACTTCGTTGACCATTGATCGGCATTGAAATCAAAAGATTGTCCTTCTAATTCACCTTCTCGACTAAAATAATTATAATTGACATCGCCATTAAACGTTAGCCATTTTTTTACTCTAATTTTAGTATTAAACTCAATTCCTGTCGCGTTTTTTGTGCCAATATTATTTGGACTATATCTATTTACATTATTCTCGAAAGTAGAAACTCTTTCAATTACATCAGTTGTATAACGTTGATAAATACTGGCATTCATCGTGATTTTTTCTAAAATATAAATCGCGGATATTTCGTAAGAATCAGTAAATTCTGGTAGTAAATCTGGATTACCTGCCCAAACACTATAATTATTCCTAATATTAAAAAATGGATTTAAATCCCAAAGGCGCGGGCGATAAATCCTTTTAGAATAACCAGCTTGTACAGAAAAACGCTTCGTTACTTTATAAGACGAATGAAGACTCGGGAAAAGATTGCTGAAATTGCGATCATTTTTTTCATTTGTATTGACTAATAAAGTATTTAAATCGGTGTTTTCCATTCTTAAACCGACTTTTATACCAAACTTCTTCCCTTCATAAGCCCCTGTTCCATAAACAGCAAATACGTTTTGTTTGTATTCAAAAATATTAGTCAAACCAGCATCTTCGACCCATTCATTATTTATTAAATTAGAAACCGCGAAATCATTATTAACGTCTTGTGAAACGTATTGCGCTCCTGTTTCGATTGTGAATTTTTCTAAAAATGGTTTGGTATAATCTAGGTTAAATGTATATTTTGCTTCTTGAAAATTAGCCCGTGTTTCTTGCATTTTATTCACATTTGAGCCTGACACTGTTGTGTTTTCAAATTCAGAACTTTGATCTTTTCCAAAGAAATTACCCAATGCGCTGAATAGTAAAACATGGTCTTTGTGGTCTTTAAAGCTGCTTTTGTATTGTAATTCGTATTGAAGTTTTGGATTAGTAGCAGCAGTTTTTTCTGTTCTTTTCCATTCAGAATCTATCGCGCCTGTTCCATCTTCTCTGTTGAAATTAGTTTCAGAAGGTTGGCTTTCAATTTCATAAGCAAAACTCCCCGATAAAGTAAGGACATTCTGAGGATTGATGTAATAATCCGTCCCAACTATAAAATTGTAAAAATTCTCATTTCGATATTCAATACCATCGGTTGTAATCGTGGTATTATTGATCAAGTCACGATTAATATTCTCGCTATATCTCGGCAATTCGCGATAACCAGCACCTAATTGACTGAAAAAGTTGAACTTTTCGGTTCGTCTATTCAAACTTAAACCAACACTATGATTATGAGGCAAACCTGTATTAATCGAGATCGAACCATTTAACCCTTTTCGTTCTTCTTTTTTTAAGACAATATTGATAATTCCTGCTGTGCCTTCCGCGTCGTATTTAGCGGATGGATTGGTAATGACTTCGATTTTTTCAATCATATCTGCGGTGATCGTACCAAGGGCATTTCCTTGCTCACTCGCGATAACTGAGGGCTTACCATTGATTAAAACTTGAACGCCAGAACTACCGCGCAAACTAATCGCACCTTCAATATTTACATTGACCGAAGGTACATTATTTAATACTTCTAATGCACTCGCGCCCGTACTACTCAAATCTTCACCGACATTAAAAACCCGTTTATCTAACTTAAATTCCGTCGTTGATTTTTTGCCTTGAACAACAACTTCCCCAAGGTCTTGCGTATTTTCTAGTAAAGTAATTGTACCTAAATCGACTTTTCCACCGACAATCGAAATATCTTTGATAATCTTCGTTACATAACCAATAAAACTAATCTCGATATAAAAATCGGCTGTATTTGATTGTAAGGAAAAACGCCCATCCGCAGCGGTTGTTGTACCTTCTATTGATTTTTGGGTAGTAGAATTAGCAATCATTATTGTTGCAAATTCGATGGGTTTTTGCTGCCTGTTTTCTATAACTGTACCGCTAATTTTAAAATTTTTAATTTGAGCGAAGGCGGTATTGGTTACAATAAAAAGGCTCAAAAATAACGTAATACGAGTTAAACTCTTATTCATTAGATGATTTTTTAAATTTAAAAGTCTTGTAAAAAACGATGTTGCAAAGAAAATGCTTATTAATTGATTTCTTTTAAAATTTAGTTAAACAGTATTGAAAAGCAAACAAAAGGTCAAATATTAAGGATTTAAGACTAAAATTTCTTTTATATTTGCTTTTTTATAATATTAAAAAAGTAATGAAAAAAATATTAATTATCAATGGCCCTAATCTTAATTTATTAGGCAAACGCGAACCAGAAATTTATGGAAGTCAGACTTTTGAGGATTATTTTAATGAATTAAAAACGGCTTTCTCAGCCATAGAGTTACATTATTTTCAATCAAACACGGAAGGATTTTTACTGGATAAAATCCATGAGGTTGGTTTTACTTTTGATGGAATTATCTTCAATCCTGGGGCTTATACGCATACTTCTATCGCGTTACGTGATGCAATTGCAGCAATTACAACGCCTGTGATTGAAGTTCATATTTCAAATACAGCAGCAAGAGAAGCTTTTCGACATCAGTCCTATACTGCGCCTAAATGCGTCGGTTCGATTATTGGTTTGGGGTTGAAAGGCTATCGTTTGGCGATTGAATGGTTTCTTTAGATGAAAATAATTTAACTAAAAATAAATCCAAACCCTATGAATTGGTCGTAGTTAGAAATGACGTACTATTTATTTTCAATTTTTTAATCAGAATTATGAAAAAAATTATCCAATTTCTAGCTATTCTTTTTTTATTCAGTGGCATTAATACTTCCTATGCTGCCCATTTATCTGAGAGTTTATTAATTACCGCAAAACTAACTGGTGGTCAAGAAGTGCCACCTGTCACAACAAGCGCGACAGGTGTAGCAAGTTTTCGACTAAATGCAACCCAAGATACGATGTGTATTGACATTATTACGATTGGTTTGAGTGGCCCAATTACAGGTATTCATGTTCATGATGGAGCGATGGGAATGACTGGCGGAGCAATTCTTGATTTGTCTCCTTTTGTTAATGGTAATCGAGTGAGTGCGGTTATTACGGGAAGTGATTTAACACCAGAAAAGCTTGCAAAATACTTAACACAGCAATATTATGTGAATGTTCATACAACGGCTAATGCTGGTGGAGAAATCCGTGGTCAGTTAAAATTAGAAACAGATAAAGGCTATAAAGCATCAATGGACGCTAATCAGCAAGTTCATACAGTAGTGAGTAATGCACAGGGTTTAGGTTCATTTGCGGTAAGCCTTACAGGCGAAAAAATTGATGTGAAGTTGATTACAACTGGTCTTTCTGGAGCAATCACAGCAGCGCATTTGCATTATGGTGCACCTGGAATGGCTGGCGGTGTTGCAGTTAATTTATCTACATTAATCATGGGCAATTCGATTGTAGGTTCAGTTGATATTTCTGCAATAACAGGACTTATAGATAGTTTGAAAGCTGGAAATGTGTATGTAAATATTCATACAACATTAAATGCTGCTGGAGAAATTCGTGGTCAATTAGAGACCAATCACAATCTTTATTTTGATGGATTTTTGGATGTAAATCAACAAACTGGAGCAGTTACAGGATCTAACGCAAAGGGTGTGGCGATTGTTGAAATTGTACCAACTTTAGATTCTGTTATTACAACTTGCTTGACAGATAGTTTAAGCGGGCCGATTACTGGTGCGCATTTGCATCAAGCTGCGGCAGGAGCAGATGGTCCAGTGATTATTAACTTATCGGCTGGAATTATGGGTAATCTTGTTTCATCTGTTTCGGATGGTTTTACTACTCCGATGTTACAAGCTATTTTGACGGGCGGAGTTTATATTAACATTCATACGACGCTTAACGCAAGTGGAGAAACTCGCGCTCAATTGAGCCGATTGGCTAGAGAAGGTTATACGATTACTTTGGATGGAGCGCAAGAAGTCCCAAGTGTAACAGCTTCTGGACAAGGTTCTGGTATTGTTTCGATTGATAGAAATCGTTCAAATGCACACTATATGGTTGTTGTTTCGGGATTGACTGATGCAATTACAGCGGCACATTTTCATGATGGAATAGCAGGCACAACAGGCGGTGCAATTTATGATTTGTCTGATAAATTTAACAAAGCAGGAACAGAAGATGGTGCTTTTGGTTATTGGACAGAGTTAGACGCAACTCCTTTTACTGCGGCTAATGAACATATGTTTCGCCACGATGAAATTTATGTCAATATTCATACTGCGGCTAATGCTAGCGGTGAGCTTAGAGGGCAAGTTTTGCGAGGAGGTACTTGCATGAATGTACCAACTAACACTGGTCGTCAAGAGATATTTGAGGAAGTCACACTTTTTCCAAATCCAGTGACGGACAGAATGACGCTTTCTATGATGACAACGATTGAATTTAATGGTCAATTGGTGATTTCAAATATATTAGGGCAAACATTGAAAGTAG
>CAKZLL010000287.1 GCA_937125475.1 uncultured Saprospiraceae bacterium
TAACACCTATTGAATCCGGTAAGTTATTCTTGCTTCTAATGAACCGAGGTAATCAAAAAATTTGTTCTATACAAAATCAAAAAATTCAGTTTGAAAATAGTCGATTATATGGTCAGACAAAGGCCCTTTTGGATAGTTTAGCATTGTACAATGCTGGGCAGAACATTAATATGTTAAGTTCTGGGCTATTTAATTTCGCAGGTGTTTTTAAAAAAAATAAGTTTCAAGATGTGGGAAACTTCATCCATTCTACTAAATGGGGCTGGACCTATAATGGTACAGGGAGTTCTATTTTAAATAATCTTATTTTTAAAGAAAAAAAATTCATTCTCTCTCCTTTTATAGAATTACCTAGTTCGAGCGTAATTCGTACTATTTATGATGATCAACAAGATAATACATGGATATTAACCAATAATATACTTTATAAATACGACACCAATCAAGTCTTACAAGAAGCAGATTTTCCTCAATTAAAGAAAACAATTGTCAATTGTTTTTTCCAAGATAAAGACGGCGGATATTGGGCTGGCACAAATGGGGAAGGTCTTTATTATATTCCAAATTATAATTTTAAAACCTACAATTCAACTAATCTTAACATTAAAACAGATAATGTATTAAATATACTGGCTGGCACAAAACCACATAGTACTTTAGCCTCTACAGCTTCCGCAGAAATCATTGAATTTGACAGCCTCAATCAAATTACTACCGTTCGTCAATTAGGTGGTGGGCTTCGCAAACTGTTCCGAAGTTATGATAAGTCTGGTTTTTGGGGCTGTTTTCAAAAAGGAACTTATTTTATTGATAATAATTTTTCTATAAATCCTTTAAGATATGATTGGGATGCCATTAAAACAATTTTTGAAAAAGATGAAAAAACAATATTCCTAGGATCAAGTTCTTCTGGCGCTAGGTACACAAGAAATTCTTCAAGAGTGACTTATCCACCTCTTTATCCATCAAGAAATCATCCCGATTGGGTTTTCTTTGACAAAACCTATTCTTTCGCTCCTTATATTAAGGGTCAGATTTTAGTCGGTGCTCTAAAAGGTTTGTTTATCCTTAATGAAAAGGATAGTACGACAAGTACCTTTCCATTAAAAGGGCAGGATTCCTTAGCTTTAAAAAACTGTTGGATTCAAGATATTTTTGTTGACGCTCAACAACGAATATGGCTGGCAACTCAAAGCAATGGTGTTTATTTAATTGATAAAAATCAAATCATTCAACATTGGAAAATAGGATCAGGATTACTTAGTGATAATTGTAATCAATTCATTTTATATAAAAAAACACTCTGGTTTCGATCGACAAAAGGACTACACGGTATTAATATTAATGATTTTAAAATTCAAACCGTTTTTCGCGCAGACGGATTACCATCTAATATTATTTCCTCTTTTTATATTAATGAATACACCCAAAAAATGTGGGTCGGCACGCCTAAGGGCATGACTGTATTCGATTTGAATCTCATCAAAAAAGGAAGGCAACCGATGCCAGTCATTTTGACAAATATCCTTATTTCAAATCAAGATACAAGCATCCAAAAATCTTATCAATTAAGTTATAATGATAATACTATTCAAATCAATTTCACTTCTCCTAACTTTGTTAAAAATGATATATCTTACTTTTATCGCCTTAAAGGATTAGATAATAATTGGGTCGAAACGACAAGTAAAACCCTCCGTTTTCCCAAATTGCCGTCTGGAAAATACACTTTTGAAATATATGCCCAGAATATACAAGGAGAAAAAAGTACCATTAATACGGACTTACATTTAGTTATATTAAGACCTTATTGGCAAGCTTGGTGGTATTATTTATTAATAACTTTAGCAAGTATTTTATCGATAGGAGGCGTGATGTATGAAATTTTTAGGCGACGACGAAAAATAAGAGAACAACGATTAAAATTCCAAAATCAAATCATGAGTTCTCGAATGCAAGCCTTGCAATCTCAGATGAATCCGCATTTCATTTTTAATGCATTGAATGCCATCCAGCATTTTTTTACTATTGGCGACAAAGAAAGAGCCATCTTACATTTGAACAAATTTGCTAAACTTATTCGTTTAATTTTTGAATATTCTAAAGAAACATTCATTACACTGGAACAAGAAATGAAGTTTCTAAACCTTTATTTGGAATTGGAGAAGCTAAGATTTAATAAAAAAATAGCGATCCAGTTAGAAATAGATCCGAGTATAGATTTAGAGAATTATTACATTCCTCCTTTGCTGATTCAGCCAATGATTGAGAATGCTTTTAAACACGGTTTACTTCACAAAGAAGAAGCTGGTATTTTGCATATTCAATTCAAAAACACAAATGAACGGGAGGTTTATTGTAAAATAGAAGATAATGGTATTGGCAGAAATGCAGCTAAAAAACTCAATCAATGGAGGCCTTCAGAATACCGCTCTTCTGGATTAAAGAATACACAAGAACGAATTACCCTCATCAATCAAGATGAAGAAAGCCTATATATTAAAATGGATATTATAGATAAAACAATAGAAATACATCAAGAATTAGGTACAATAGTCGAATTCTCCTTTTTATTCAATGAGTAAAGCCCAAAACAACTCTAGCGAAAGTTTAAAATTGATATTCTAGAAAGGAATTTGTATTTTGTTTATCATTTCTAATTTCAGATCAAATATTGTTTATTTTCATAAAAAAATCAAATGAAATACATAATACTTTCTTGCTTATTATTTCCACTTTTTGCTTTTGGACAAGGCACAGTTATTGATGCCGAAATTAACAGCCCCGCTTTGGGCAATACGCTTCAAAAAGTAGATATTTATTTGCCACCTAATTATGATTCTTCGGATGTCAACACGAAATATCAAGTCATTCTCTTTTTGCATGGTGCTGGCGGAAATCAAGATTCTTATTCTTTTCTTATTCCTATTTTGAATAATCTAATTACCAATCAAACTATTGCACCAACTATTGTTATCAAACCTGCAGGCAATCAAGGGACTTTTGGATCAAGTTTCTATGCTAATTCTGTTGCTAATGGTAATGTCGAAGATTATATTATTCAAGATGTTCTTCATTATGTTGACTCAGTGTATAATACTTATGGAACGCCTAACAAACGTGCTATCATGGGGCATTCGATGGGTGGAATTGGTTCGATGAGATTAGGTTTAAAATATTATCATTTGTTTGGAGGTGGTGTTGCAGCGCATAGTGGCCCATTAGATAGCGAAGGATTAAATGTTGTGCGTCAAGATATTATGAATGAAGCAGGAAGTGCTGCACCTTATCAATATAGTCCACTTTGGGGCGTATTTAATGCCTTGACTTTTGCAATTTCTGGAGCATATTCTCCTAATTTGAGTAAGCCAATTTTTTATGTAGATTTTCCTTTAGATTCTGATGGAAATGTCATTGATTCTGTTCATCAAAAATGGCTCGTTGAAAATCCATTTAATTATCTAAAACAAATTCCGCAAGGCACAAATTATCCGTTATATTTTGATTGTGGTTTACAGGATGAATTAAAAATTCATTTTATGAATCAAATGTTTGCAGATTCTTTAAATTCAATTAATTATCCTTACGAATATCAAACCTATACTGGCGGACATAGTGATCAATTAGCTACTCGTTTTCCAATCGGTCTTCAATTTTTAGACTCGGTTATGAATCCTATGGTCAATACTTTTGATGTGCCTTTGCAAGGAGATTTAACACAATTCGATATTTATCCAAATCCAATTTCAAGTCATGCGACTATTGAATACGAAATCAAAACAGCGTCAAAAGTTAGTGTCGAAATTTATAATGAACTAGGTCAAACGATCAAAATTCTACATAATGCTCAACAACAAGCTGGCAAGCATTTATTAGAATGGAAAGCATTACAAGGATTAGCGAACGGTATGTATTATTGTAAAATAACAACGAAAAACCAAGTAACTACTAAACCGCTAGTCATTCTGAAGAAGTAATTTCAGATTGATTTGAATAAAAACAATATTCATTAGAATACTTTTATAAAATCATTTTCTGTTTGAACTACTTTTAATTTATTTTTTAAGATATTTACAGTATAATATTTTGTACTTCAAGGAGCGGATGCTTTCAAGGTGTATCCGCCCCTTAGACAACCAAATTAAAAATAAGATAAGAATATGTTAAATCTTTCAACCATTCTTGAAGACAGCGCCAGAAGATATCCAACTAAAGACGCTTTTGTTTTCATGGATACCCATCTTAATTTTGCTCAAATCAACGGAGCAGCTAATCAAATCGCTAATGGTTTAAAATCTATTGGTATTCAAAAAGGAGATAAAGTAGCATTGAGTTGCTTGAATTTACCTTATTTTCCAATGATTTATTTTGGTATTTTAAAAGCAGGTGCAACGGTCGTGCCGTTAAGTGTACTTTTAAAAAGAGACGAAGTAGAGTATCATTTAAATGATTCTGATGCTAAAGCGTATTTTTGTTTCGTTGGCACGCCAGAATTACCAATGGCACAGGAAGGTCATGCGGGTTTTCAGAAAGCGGATAAATGTGAAAATTTCTTCGTAATTACTGCTAAACCAACCGATCCTTCTCCAATTGAAGGCACTAAAACGATGGGAATGTTGATGGCTGGTCAATCACCTGTTACAGAAACAGTTCGTACAAGCCCGAATGATACAGCGGTTATTATTTATACTTCTGGAACAACAGGACGACCAAAAGGAGCTGAATTGACGCATAGTAATATTATGCTAAATACAGTTTTATCCTCTAATTTATCGGACTCTTCATCCGAGGATACTTTTATGATTGTATTGCCGTTATTCCACATTTTTGCGATGGTGGTCTTGCTGACAACGAG
>CAKZLL010000288.1 GCA_937125475.1 uncultured Saprospiraceae bacterium
CGCTGCTACATTATTATCTTTAATATATTTATTATCAATTTTAACATTGAATGAACTATCCTTCATTCCTAAAGGAGTTAATACATTCTCATCCAGCCATTTATGGGCAGGTTGGTTTTCTAGCTTTTGAATTAATTTGTCCATGAAAATAAATCCCCCAGAAGAAGGTTCATATTTTGTATCAGGCGGAAAACCAATGTTGACTGGTCTATTATTTGCTTTTCCTCCTCCTTTAAGCATATCAGAAAGCGAAGGTAATGCTCGACCTTGAGAATAACCTCTTAGCCCTGGAATACCAAAGCCACACCTATTCGCTAAAAGTAACGCCAAGGTAGGTTCTTGCCCATCCATGATTTCAAATCCTGTTTTAATCGGGATATCTAAGCCTAATTTTTCTTCCCTTAAATCTTGATCTAAGCTCATTTTTCCTAGGCGAACCATTCTTAACGCACCAATTGTAGAAACGAGTTGACTCATCGAACCGCCTTGGAAAATACTATCTGAATGAACAGCATGTGTTCCGCCTGTTTTCAAGAAACCATAAGCACAAGACCAAGCTAATTTATTATTAATAACGGCAGCAACACTCACTCCAGGAACTTTTGAAAGTTTCATTCTATTACGAATGCCTTTGCCTGGTACCATTCTTTCGAAAGCACGGATGGCATCTTTAGGTGCTTCCCCAAATGAATTATTAGAAATAATAATCCAACCGCCTTGAGAAGAAAAAGTTACTAAATCTGTTTGAATACTTTGCCTTTTTAGTTCAGTCATTTTTCCTAGACAAGGCGCTGGAATATCTCTACCATAAAAATAATCTTCGGCATTAATAATCCAGCTTCCAGTATTAGAAAATGCGACGTGATGAAGTTTTCGCATGGGACGACCATCGCCTTTAGGGCTTTCCTGCAAATTTAATAAGGATTGATAGCATTCATCAGTAATATTTTGAGCGATAAACCCTTTATCTGTAACAATAATCCAACGGTCATTTCCTCGTTTTGGTCGAAAACTAATATGTTTAATTTTTGTACCAGAAGATTTTAATTGTTGTAATTTTTGAGTTAAATTATTCTCAATTTGATTGGCTGCAAATCCACGATTAGTAATAATTACAAAACTATTGCTGCCTTTAGGTGGAAAAGCAACAGATTGAATTTGATGCCCTGAACTAATTAGTTCATCTAATTTGGTTTTACAAACTCCAGAAATACCTTTATAGAGGTATTCTCCATTTTTAGCAACAACTAACCAGCCATCAGTTGGCGTAAAAGAAATAGAAACAATACCTTTACTTGCTAAAGATTGTGCTGCGGAAAGTACTTCTTCTGGAATATTTTTGCTAAATACTTGCGAAAAATTAGGCGACAAATTACGATTAGCAAATAGTGGTGTTCCTAAAAAACATCCTGCCGTCCCCATTGAAAGAGAACGGATAGCTGCTCTACGTGTATAAGTTTTCATCCTATGTTTTTTAAAAATTGAATTTAAAAATAGATAGTAGGTAATTGATAATGATTGAGCTAGTATATTTTGATTGATAAAATAATAGTATATCAATTCTGACGTATTCAAGTTTTATTTAGGTACTAAATTCTTATAAAAGAAATTAGCGACTTAATTTTTTAATATACAGTCCTAAACAAGAGTTGAGCCATGATATTACTTATCAATTAATAAGATTGATAACGAGCAATAATAGGAAATAGTTATACGAAAGGATAAATAAAAATAATTGATAATTGATAATAGGGAATTGATGAGGCTAAATCCATGTATTTTTACTGAAAAGGACGAAAAAAGGGGATTTAAAGGGATGGATAGATAATTTTTTAAAAAAAATGGATAATTAATAAGTTCAATTAATTAGAGCATTATCAATTATCCATTTAAAAAACCTAGAGAAATAATACACTAAAATTTATCGGACTAAAATCTTAACTGTTTGAATATTATTATCCAGTTCTAATTTTACTAAATAAATACCGCTTGATAATTGTCCTTTTGTAAAATCAAAAGCCATACGACCTTCTGGTCTTGCTTCGTTTTGAATGATAGATAAATGCTGAATCCAATTCCCATTTTCATATTTTAAAACGCCATTATTCCAATTCTCAAACCAGATATTATCAGTTTTATCTACATACATACTACGCAAGCCCTCTGGATTATTTGGCGTTAAATCTGTCCAAGTTGTCTCATCAAATTTATATACAAATGTACCTACTCCTGTGTAAATAACGCCGTTACGCACTTCCATATGCTTGATATCATCATTATCCGTAACGGTGCATTAAATATAGGGATATAGGGCTATTGAGTGGTACAATAATATCTGACCAACCTACATTTGCTTCGTAATGGCTTATTGTTGTATCATTCAGAAGAAAAACATCCGCATTTCTATGATAGACTTTTGTAATATCATTAGATGTTATAGGACTAAGATTAATGTTTATATTATTAGTATTTCCATTTTCTATTTTAAAAAAATCAAAGCTATTTGCTAGCCATAAATTATCATCATTATCTATGAACATCGTCGAAATAGCTGTTTCATCAATAGATGAACTAGGAAGTGTTTCTATTACCCAAGCGCCAGCTACGAATGATGAAATAATTTTACCAAACGCGCCACCAATAACTACGGCAACGGCTAAATCTACTACATTTCCTTTTGAAATAAATGCTTTATACTCTTGAATTAAGTCCATTATAAGTTGATTTTTAAGTTTTTAAAAATGAAAAATATACATATGTGTTGTTTGTGTGGTGTGATTTTAATAATCAAGTCACACTTTTATTTGATTTTTTTAACAAATAGTTAACTCATTGAAAAATAGTCGTTTTCATTTTTAATTCATTCTACTTGCGAAATTGTTATAGAATATTTTTCTAGGCTTAATTGAAAGGAAATAATTTTTAATTAACTTTTTTTAAAAAAAATAATTTTTAAACTATCTTTTTGTTTTGATTTTAATTACTTGGTAATCAGGTAATTATGGTTTGTGTTTTGGTTGGAGTACAATAATTCAAGAGATTAATATTATTTTTTTTTAAAAAATAATAATTTTCGACCTAACCTTTCTTCTTTTCTTTTCGTGTATATAGTTGAACGAAGATAATCTCGAGATTTAGAAGAAAGTAAGATCCCAAAATCATAACTAATAACAATAATTTATTCAATCCAACTTCTTAAAATTAAAAAGAATGAAGAAAATACTAATTACGCTTAGCTTATTCCTTGCACTAAGCATTTCTGTCATCGCTCAAGGCGTGACCATATCAGGGAGCGTGACTGATGGAAACGGTGCTGCAATCACTAATCATCCTGTTTATATTCAGAGCGATAGTTCTGCTATGTTTATGTATTTTAATACAGTTTATACTAATGCAAATGGTGTTTATACTGATCTTGTACCGACTACAATGTCACAAGGTTTGCTTTTCGCAGCTGTTAGTAGTGCTTGTGTGAATACGCCTGCTTCACATACTTTATCGTATAATCCTGCACAAATGGCTTTTGCCAATGTTGATTTTTCTGTTTGTGGAACAGTAACACCTCCTTCATGTAATACTACTTTCACTTCTACAGTGACAGATAGTATTGCAACATTTACGGTTAATACGACTGGCGGTACTGCTCCTTATACCTACTCTTGGGATTATGGAAATGGTACGACTGGTGCATGGAACAGTAATTTCTATGCTGCAAATGGCTCTTACTTGGTCTGTGTAACAGTTACTGACGCTGCAGGATGTATTTCAGCTGCTTGCGATACAGTTAATATCACAAGCTACGGAACTGGTAATCCATGTAATACAACTTCTATTGTTAATGTTGCTTTTACTAACCCAACAAGTTGTGGTGTAGCTGATGGAACAATTACAATTATTGCTACTGGTTCATCTTTAGAATATTCAATTGATGGTGGTACTAACTGGCAAGCTTCTAATGTCTTTACTGGTTTAGCTTCGGGAGCTTATTCCCCAATTATAAGAAAAATGAATGGAAGTTGTGCGGCAAATTGGGGTAGTACAATTATGCTTACAGGACAAAACCTTATGCCTAATGCTACAGTATCAGTATCTGGTAATACAGCAAGTTTCCAAGCAGGAACGATAGCAGGAGGTGCAGCACCTTATACTTACTTTTGGGATTTTGGTGATAGCAGTGTAAGTACTGTTGCAAATCCATCACATACTTATAACGGAAATGGTTTTTATGTAGTTTGTGTAACTGTTACTGATGCAGCTGGTTGTTCTGGTACTAGTTGTACACAAGTTACTATTGGAAATACTAATTCTTGTACAGCTTCTTATACATATAGTACAACAGCAACAGGAGCTATTGGATTTACTAATACTTCGACTTCAAATGGAGCTGGTTCTTTAGCTTATATGTGGGATTTTGGTGATGGAAATACTTCTTGGTCTCAAAACCCGACACATACTTATAGTACTTCTGGTACTTATTTAGCTTGTTTAACAATCATGGATTCACTAAGTAACTGTTATGATACTTATTGTGATACATTATTGGTTCAAGGATCAGGTGGTTCAGGTTGTGCAGCATCATTCTCTTATCAAGCTAGCCCTTCAAGTCCACAAGTTTGGTTTGCAGGAATGGCAACAGGAGGTACAGCACCTTATACTTATTCTTGGGATTTCGGTGATAGTAGTGTAAGTACTGTTGCAAATCCATCACACACTTATGCAACATCTGGTGCTTATACTGTAACATTAACTATTACAGATGCAACAGGATGTTCAGCGACTTATTCAACTCTTGTGATTGTGCAAGGAAGTATGACTTCATGTTCGGTTGACTTTACTCATACTGTTTCTGGTAGTACTG
>CAKZLL010000289.1 GCA_937125475.1 uncultured Saprospiraceae bacterium
TTATCTACATCATATTGACGACCACGCGCCTCAAAAGCATCAATTACTTTTGGATGGTCATAATAAGAACCCATAAATTTAATAACAGGAATATTCCATTCTTTACGCATCAAACGCATCACCTCATCATGTACAGATCCGACACAAGCAGAAGAATATTGAGGAAATAAAGGAAAAATAATAATCTCTGTTACTTTTTCTTCCTTTAAATATTTCACCCCCTCTTCAATTGAAGGTGTTTGATAACGCATCGCTAATTTTACGATGTAGTCTTCTCCCATCAATTCTTGAACCCCTTTTTCTAGTTCATAGCCCAATACCTTCAATGGAGAACCATCTTCTGTCCAAAGTTGTTGATATAATTTCGCAGAACTAAAAGAGCGAAAAGGCACAATAATACCTTTTACTAACAGATTTCGAGCAATCGGATTGATGTCAATCACACGCTCATCCATTAAAAATTGTTTCAAATATTTTCCTACTGCTCGGTATGTTGGTGCGTCAGGTGTACCTAAATTAACCAACAAAACGCCCTTTTTTCCAGAAACTGCCATTATTTAATGTTTGTAGTTTTTTGATTTTTAAAAATCTAACACAATAAAACGGCTAGATTTCTAATCAATTCTTTTTCTATATTAGATTTTATTCTAAATAATTTTGTATGAAGCTAAATTATTTTTTAAAACTACTCTTCGTTGACAAAATACTCATTTAGCACAGCTAAACACTGTTTTTGCTGCTTTGATTAGTGTCAAAACCTGAATTTCCATTCAACACAAAATCATTTTAAAATAAAGTCTATTGCAAAGAAAGTAAATTTTACTATTTTATTCCCAACAAAATGAAATCACTCTAGTTCATACAAATTATAATTCTTTCAAAAACGATATAGTTTTTAATTTTCATATATGATGCGAATTAAGAGTTAAATAAAATCAATAAATTCTGATTGTTAGGTATTTATAAATTAAAATATCTTTAAATTCTATAAGAGAGTAATAGTCTTATAGCAAAAAAGCTTAAATCTGCTAATTCATATTAAAAATAGCTTTTTCAATTATCACATTCTAAAAATAACAATTTGTATTTTATTGACAATCATTCTTAACGCTCAATTTTCAACTTTTAATTCGCATATATGATAGAAAGGCACGTTTTTACCTTTGTTAAACCCAAAGAAGTCGTCTAATCAGTTGGACAAAATTATCAAAGAATAGGTTTTTTCATTATAAATTTTAAAACGGATAATGAATAAAGTAAATTTAGCGTTGTAGGGAAACATTTATTATAAACTTAATCCTTGATACAAATGAAAAAAATATTGTCACTTGCTATTGGTTTTTTCCTTACGTTTGCCGCTTTTGCGCAAAACAATGATTATTTAGTTATCAATTGGGACACGATATATGATCAGTGTGGCTATATTGATCAAAGTGGTCAAATGGCTATTGCTCATGGCAAATATTCTTTTTGCATGACCGATACTTTTAGGACTTTTGCGGTGGTTTATAAAGGAAATGAAGGCTGGATCGGCATTGATAGACAAGAAAACACAATTTTCACGATCATGCAATATGATAATGGTCCAGATTTTCCTAGTGAGAATATGTTTAGAATTACTAAAGGACAAAAAATAGGTTTTGCGAATTTGGAAGGAGAAGTCGTCGTTCCACCAAAATATGATGCGGCTTATCCTTTTCAAGAAGGTTTAGCGGCTTTTTGTGTGGGTTGTAGAAACGAGCGAATGGGCGAAGTCAGTATGTGGAAAGATGGACAATGGGGATTTCTGGATAAAAAAGGGAAAGTCGTAATTGAGCCAATTTTTGATAAAGTCAATATTGGTTTTAAAAGTGGAAAAATCAAAGTCAAGAAAAATAATGTCATTTTTGAAATCAATAAAACAGGCGAACGAGTACAGGAAAAAGTAGCCGAGCCAAAAAAAAATTGAACCAAAAGACATTAAAAAAAATTAACCTGTACAATATAATAAATATAGGTTTGTCTTCATACGAGCTATGTTGATCTAATTTTTGTAACTTATCACTATAAATTTCCATCACCTTATTGTAATTATTCTAATTTTGAACGTTCTAACACGGAGAAGAGCAACTAAAAAATAAGTAAGGTGAAAAATATACTACAACTACTACTAATCGTCGGCTGTGTTTCATGGACTAATATCATGTTTTCCCAAAGTATTAGTGGAAAAATTACTAATGAAAATGGCGAGCCTATTCCTTATGCAAATGTCTTTATTACTGAAATTCAAACAGGAACGGCTTCTGATGATGAAGGTAATTATTTTGTAACGATAGCTACTAAAGGCGAATATCAAGTCATCGTTTCGAGTATGGGTTATGAAACAAAATCCCTTGATATTGTTGTTGGAGATAAAGGTATAAAATTAAATATTACGCTTCAATCTTCGAGTTTTGAGATCGATGAATTGGTCGTAAAAGCCTCCAAAAAAGACTCTGCTTACGCTATTATTCGTAGCGCAATTAAAAACAAAAAAAAATACCTCCGTTCGGTCAGTAGCTTCAAAAGTGAGGTTTATGTCAAAGCCACCGAAACTATCAAAAATAATCGCAAGAAGAAGGCAAAAAAGAAAAAGGAGGAAATTGATGTTTTAGATAATAACCAGCCTGTTGATCCGATTAAACAACAGAATACAAAGGATATGTCGCTACTTTCTTCCTTGAATATGGTCGAAATGCAATTAACACTTAATTACCAATATCCTAAAAAATACAAAGAAGAACGCACAGCTTATAAGCGTTCAGGCAGTAGAAAAGGGCTTTTTATCCCTTATTTTGATAAAACGGATTTTAATTTTTATCGAAATATGGTTCGCTTAGAAGGTATTGCAGAAGCTCCTGTGATCTCTCCGATTAGCTCGACTTCCATTCTTTCTTATAAATATAAGCTCGTAGATACACAAAATGAAGGCGGTCAAATTGTCTATAAAATCAAGGTCATACCTAGAAAATCGGGTAATTCGACTTGCAAAGGCTACATTTATATTAATAAAGGAATTTGGAATATCAATCGAGTGGATTTCAAATTTAATAAAGGTGGTTTAAAATTCTATGATGCTTTCCAATTAAAAATAGATTATACTCAAATAGACGATACACTCTGGATTCCCGCTCGACAAGAATTTATTTACGAAACTAAAGTCGGCAGATACAAAAGATTTAAAGGAAATACCGTGATGTTGTATTCTGATTATCAACACAATTATGCATTTCCACGTAAGTTTTTTGGCAATGAAGTAGTCAAGATCACACAAGAAGCTTATGATCGGGACTCTTCCTATTGGAATGAATCACGCCCAGAGCCATTGACTGTTGATGAAGAGAAAATGGTTTTTCTTCGAGATAGTATTGATGCAGTCGTTAATAGCGATGAATATCAAGATAGTATCATGCGAGCGTACAATAAAATTACGCTTTTAGAGATATTTTGGGAAGGTGTTGGATGGCGAAATAACAAGAAAAAAACGGACTTTTATACTGGACCATTGCCTTCAATGCTCAATTATTCTATTGTCGGCGGTTGGCGAACTGGCCCTTTTCTCTTTTATTTTAAACGATGGGAGAATGGGCGAAGAATGCGTCTATCAGGGCGAGCGACTTATGGTTTTTTAAATAAAGATGTACAAGGCAATTTCAATAGTTGGTTTCGATATAATGCCCATAAAATGGCAGATATTCGATTTGGTTTTGGTCGTTCTTATCAATCAATCAATCAATACGATGCATTTTTAAATCAATTACGAACCTCCAACTATATTTTGAATGATATTATTTATGGTAGTCATCGGTTTGAATTAGTCAATGGACTATTTTTTAAAGTTGGTGCTTCATTTAACAATAGACAGCCTTTGGAAGGTTTTATTACCTCTGATCTATCAAGATGGATAGAAAGAGAAACCGAAACACCTGACATTCCACTCGAATTTGAAGGATATCAAGCTTTGATTGCGGATGTGAGTTTGTCTTATACGCCTGCTCAAAGATATATGACACGACCTAACAACAAAGTTATTTTAGGTAGTAAATATCCTACTTTTACGCTTTTTTATAGAAAAGGAATAAAAGATGTTTTTTCTAGTGATATAGATTTTGATTATTTAGAATTTAATGTAAAACACGATTTAACGCTTGGTCAATTTGGTAATTCCAAATATACAGCCAAAATAGGGCAGTTTTTTAATACTAATGAACTGAAATTCATTGATTTAAAGCGTTTCAGACAATCTGATCCTTATTGGTATTCTCAGCCTTTGTATTCATTTCAGGCTTTGGATACTTCTGTTGCGACTTCCAAAATGTTTTTTGAAGTTCATCATATTCATCACTTTAATGGTGCTTTGATTAATAATATTCCTTTAATCAAAAAA
>CAKZLL010000290.1 GCA_937125475.1 uncultured Saprospiraceae bacterium
CGTTCAATAGCGATCTATTCATCGCTTTACACATTAACATTGTCAAAATCGTACCTGCCGCACCGACTAAAATACCACCAACAATCATAACATTATTACCATAAATCAAACCTGCTGCTGCTGCTGCTAATCCAGTAAAGGAATTTAATAATGAAATTACAACAGGCATATCTCCACCGCCAATGGGTATAACAAATGTCACACCGTAAATCAAAGCAATCGCAATCAATCCGATCATCAAATTACTATCTACACCACTGCCCGTAACATAAACGATACTCAACGCGATATAACCAATCAATAAGATTAAATTAACTGCTTGTGGAAAAGGAATTTTAACCGAATTTTTAATAGATCCATCTAATTTACCATAAGCAATTAAACTGCCTGTAAACGAGATCGAACCAATAAATAAAGCAATTACAATAATCGCTAATTGTGTGTTATTTGCGCTAGATGCATCATAAGCTTGCATCTCCAAAATGGCAATCAGCATAGAACACGCCCCACCAAAACCATTAAATAAAGAAACTAATTCGGGCATTTTGGTCAATGAAACGCGTTTCGCTGCCACAAAACCAATTCCGCTACCAATGACCAAACCGCCAACAATCCAACCGTAGTTGCCTGCGCCTTCCATTGGCATAAAAAGCGACATTAAAATAGCAATCGCCATACCTGCTGCAGCAAGCGTGTTGCCTCGTTTCGCGCTTTCAGGATGGCTCAAGCCTTTTAGTCCCAAAACAAATAGCACGACGCTAAGTAAATATATATACTGAGTTAATACTTCCATTTTCTTTTAATTGAGAATTGACAATTGAACACGCGCCAACTTAGGCATTGTTCATTGTCAATTGTCTATTATCAATTGATTTACTTCTTTTTTTTCTTGAACATTCCAAGCATTCTATCAGTTACTTTAAATCCGCCGATGACGTTAATCATTGCAAAAATAATAGCTAAAGTACCGATAATTAGAATGCTATAATCATCAGCCGCAGCTTGACGAACGAGCCAAATTCCTCCAATAATCGTAACGCCACTAATGGCATTCGCACCCGACATCAGCGGAGTATGAAGCACCGTAGGTACTTTTGAAATCACTTCTGTTCCCAGAAAAATGGCTAAAATCAAGATAAAAACCATTGGGAATATTGTATCCAACGTTGTTAATATTTCTTGCATTTTTATATTTTTTATGTTTCTAAACGTCGAAAGCATTCGACGCTTTAAATAACACTATTTATTTTTTGTATTTGACTTGTCCATTCGCAACAATCAAGGAAGAAATCGTAATTTTATCTTCTATATTGAAAGACAAATTCCCTTCTTTATCAGTCAAATGTTTCAGGTAATTAAAAATATTTCGACTAAATAAACTACTCGCATCTGCTGGCATCAATGCCGCCAAATTAGAATCTCCTATGATGGTCACGCCATTATAATTGATCGTTTGTCCATCCTTAGAAACAGCACAATTACCGCCCGTGGAACTTGCTAAATCAACAATAACGCTTCCTGGTTTCATCGCATCCACGGTAGATTGAGGTACTAAAATCGGTGCTGGTCTGCCACGCAATTGAGCCGTAGCGATAATCACATCGGCTTTTTTAGCTTTTTCTTGTACTAAATCTTGCTGGCGTTTCTTGAAATCTGCAGATTGCTCAACTGCATAACCGCCTGCACCTTTATCATCTGCTGCGCCTTCAACTTCAATAAATTTACCACCCAAACTCATGACTTCTTCCTTTGCTGCTGCACGTACATCCGAAGCTTCAACAACTGCGCCCAAGCGTTTAGCGGTCGCAATAGCTTGCAATCCTGCCACACCTGCACCCAAAACCAAGACCTTTGCTGGCGGAATACTTCCTGCCGCTGTACTCATCATCGGAAAATAAGAAGGCACATAATTAGCTGCTAGCAGAACCGCTTTATAACCCGCAATAGAAGCCATTGAGGACAAAACATCCATGCTTTGCGCAATGGTAATTCGTGGAATCATATCAAGACTAAAGACATTGTGTTGAGCTTGTGCATAAGAATTGATCCGTTCAGGTTGGTTGAATGGTTCAAAAAGAGCGATTTGAGTTAAATTTGATTTTGCACTTGATAATTCATCGGCTGGTATAGGCGCGATACTTAATAGTAAATCTACTTGAGTAATAATTGTTTGTCGATTTTCAATACTCGCGCCTACTTTTTCATAATCTTCATTAGAATGAAAAGCCAATGCGCCAGCACCTTTTTCGACAGAACATAAATGACCTAGAGCTTGTAATTTTTTTACTGTATCGGGAACAATACTTACTCTGGCATCATTCTTTTCTTTCAGAATGCCAATTTTCATTAGTTGGTTAATTTAAAATCGTGAAAAATTGAATAAATGAGAGTCTACTCTCTTATTTATTCATTTTATACTTTTTTACTACAATAATATTCCCTAGTCATTTAACAATAAAAAAAGGTGTTTTGATAAGCTGGTAATTTTTTATTTTTTCTGCTTGTCTTTCTGCCTTATTTTTATTTGAAATTATCTCTTTAATGCTTCTTTCTTACTGATTATCAATGAGAAAGCTTTAGTAAACGTAATGAAAAAGGTTTTAAATAATTCATTTTTGAGAGACTTTATTTAAAAAAAATCTAAGTGTCAAATAGACAAAAAGCCCTTTTTTTAAGCAAAAAAAATAAATAATTACACGAAAATGCAAACTCACTCCATTTTGAATAGCTTTATTAATATCTTGCAGCGGTTTTTCTATTTTTGCAATAGTCAATTGTCCATTTTTAATTAAGAAAGAATGAAATTTATAGATTATCATCTTGCCGAAGAATTACAAGAAGGCATTACAGAATTGGGTTTTAAACGCCCGACCGACATACAATATAAGTCGATTTCGTCTATTTTAAAAGGGGAAGATGTACTGGCTGTTGCGCAAACGGGAACGGGAAAAACGGCAGCTTTTGCAATTCCAATCTTGCATATGTTGCACCACAAACGCCTCAATGAGCGTCGAAGAGATGGCATAAAATGCATTGTCATGGTTCCGACGCACGAACTCGCGATCCAAATCACGGAAGTTTTTCAAGAACTAGGGCGATATACGAAAGTGAAAACTTTTGGCTTGTATGGTGGAGTGGATCAAGATCCGCAAATTGAGCAATTGGGTAAGCGCGTTGATATTTTGGTGGCTACTCCTGGGCGGATGTTCGATTTGATGAGCCAAGGACATTTGAGAATTCATCGAGTGGAAATCTTAGTGATTGATGAAGCGGATCACATTTTGGATTTGGGTTTTATTAAGGATGTCAAGGATCTGACTAGTCAATTGCCAAGGAAAAGGCAAACGCTTTTCTTCTCTGCTACGATTAATCAGAAAATCAAAAAACTGGCTTATGGATTAATTCGTCAAAGTGCGATTCGCATTCAAATTTCGCCTAAAGATCCTGTCTCTAAAAACGTCAATCACGCGGTCGCTTTCATCGAAATGGATAATAAACGTTTCTTTTTGGAGCAGATTATTAATGACAATCCGACTAAAAAAATGTTGGTTTTCGTGCGTACAAAAGTCCGTGCCGAACGCGTCTCAAAAGCCATGACCAGAGCCAAAATCGAAACACTAACTATTCACAGCGACAAGGATCAAGCCATGCGCGATACTGTGATGGAGCTATTTCGAACGGGACAAACCAAAGTATTAATTGCCACAGACATCACTGCGCGAGGCATTGATATTGCTGATGTGGATTTTGTAGTGAACTACGATTTGCCCGATAAGGCAGAAAACTATGTCCATAGAATTGGACGAACAGGGCGCGGCAAAAAACGAGGTGATGCGATTAGTTTTTGTAGTTCTAATGAAACAGAAATGCTACAAGAAATTGAGCAATATATTCATAACGGCATCAAGGTGATCGAGGTCTCAAAAGATGCGGTTCAGGACGCAAAACTATTGTCTAATAGCAAAGAAAACCGAATAGAAGCCTTAATAAAGGAAATCGAAGAGACGGAAAATAGGCAGCGTAAGAATAAAAAACGTCGGAAACGGAAGTAATTTTTTTCAAATGATAATATCGTGGAACTTAGGGGTCGGATGCTTTCAAAGCATCCGACCCCTAGGTTTTTATTTTTTTGATAAATGCTTTAAATCCTTTATCAAACGGAGGAGTTTTAGCAATTAATAATTCTATTATTTTTAAGTTTTGTTGAGTTGATTTAAGATAAGGATGATTATCTCCATAGAATTTTAAAATCCTATGATTTTCTAACCATGCTTCTTTTGCTTTTAAATAATTTTCAGTAAAAAGATAGATATTAGCTAAACTATTTAGACCTACTGCCACTTTTACATGATTTTTTCCAAAGTTGTTTAATTCTGATTTTAATGCCTTTTCTACTAATTCTAAAGCTTCATCATACCTTCCCATATCTATGTAGACAAGAGCCAAGTTAGATCGACGAGTTGCAACTTTTGGATGATTTTCTCCAAAATGGGCTAAATCAGACTTTAATGCCCCTTCAAGTAATTTAGCTGCCTCATCATGTTTTTCTAAGTATCTATAAACAATCGCCAAATTATTTTGAATAATTACAATTTCTGGATCATTTTTTTCCAAATTATTTTTTGCAGATTTTAATGCAATTTCTAGGAAACTTGTAGCTTCACTATATCTTTCCAAGTGTCTATAGACATTTCCTAAATTATTTTGATAAGTTATTATGTGGTTAACTTCATTTTTCAAAGTGGCAATAGTCAAAGCTTTCTCCCGACAAGAAGCGGATGTATTATAGTGTGCTAAATATTCATAAATAACACCTACTTCATTAAATAATCGAGCAATGGCTAAAGTTGCTTCTTTTATAGAATCTAAAACAGCTAATCCATAATCCAAATACTTAAATTTATCAAAAGGATTGTCTTTATATTCATCAATATAAATAAGCTTTTCAATATTCTCAATAATGCTCAAACAATTCTCTGTACTAGGTTTCAAATACTCAATCACGACCTCTTTGATCAAAGGATGAAGGCGAAACAAGTTTTTTTGTTGAATAAGCCAGCCTTTTTCTACTAACTCCTCTAGCGTATCTTCAAATTGTTCTTCGGTATTTTCGTCAATATTAAAGATTGATTTTAAGAAAATAGGCTCTTGTTCTTCGATGGGCAGAATGGAGAAATAGCGCAAATATTGCTGTTCTTTCTCATCAAGTGCGGCAATATCTTTAAAAATATAATAAATATATGCCTTGACTTTGGCTTCTTTTGGTCGGTGCTTGAGGTCTTGTCCGTGTTCGCCTGTTGCTACTTTTTTACGTCGGAGGATTTTTTGATTTAAATTGGAAAGAGAAAGTTGTGCTTTTTGAGCCGCTTTCGCGAAAAGCTCCGTTAATAAAGTGTGTCGCTCGATGGTTTCCAGTAATTCCTCAATTAGCGTGTCGTTTTTTTCTATTGTATAAAATTGATAAAATAACGCCTTCGCTTGTGGCATAGGCAATTCATCAATGGCAATCATCGTATAATTACTGGATTTCGCCCTTGAGGTCAATATGACTTTCCAATTGGTATTTTTAAGCAATCGAAAATGGTCATTTAGCGTTTTTTTATCATTTACATTATCGAGAATAATTAGATTATTGCCCGATGTTTGGCGCATAGCTTCCCGAGTTCGTTCAAAAACACGCTCGGTAAAACGATCATTGGTCGGCATTTTTTTTACTACTTCTTCAAGTTGTAAATGCCTAATCAAGCCGCTATTATAAGCAAAAGCATTCATCAATGCATCTTCATTATTGCTCGGAATAGTCAACCAAATCAAATGGTCATAATCCTCTTGATGTTCAGAAATATAAGCTTTTGCAACAGCCGTTTTGCCAATTCCACCTATGCCATTGACCAGTAAAACGCTTTTATTTTGGTGGAGAAATTCGTGTATTTCGGTGATTTGTTCCGCTCGACCGATGATTTCGCCTTTATTTACAAAAGGAATAGGCGTGAATAATTGAGGCGAAAAATTGAAGAATTGCCTTTGAGTTGGTAGTTTCCAAGTTAGTATTTGATCATCATTTCTATATAAGCCCCACGGAAAATGATCGATTTCTTTTGGGGGAAGTCTCAAGCCTCTTGTATCGTTTAGATCAGAAAAGGAAGTGTTTTTATTGACCTTTTTTAATGAATTTTTAGCATTAATAAAAGCTTGCCCAATAGTTTCACCACGTGACAAAGCGGTATAAAAATGAATGCCAAAATCTGCCGCTTTATGGTCATTAATGGCAATGCTTGTCGCAATAACGGCCTTTACGCCTTGCGCTAAGAGTTGCTCAACTTGCCCGTATGTGGCACAACCATTGAGAAAAACCAATTTTAATTTTGGCATTTCTCCGAGCCATGCTGCGAGTCCTTCTGCATAAACGCTTTCTTGATGATGGGCATTTTCCAGTTGTAAATGCGTGCCGCTGGCGTGTCCGCTAAAATGAAAAATAGCAATTTCTTTGCGATATTTATGAAAGTGTCGGACTAACGTTTGAGGCGAAATATCCTCTTCATATTTGATTCTAATATAATTATTATCCTCATAATCTTCCAATTTCTTTTTGATAACTTTCCGTTCTTTTTGGATATATTCCAAATAAGCATCTTGATCATTAGCAGAAGTGAGTAGAATGATTGGCATTTTTATTCGGATTATTGAACGTTAAATAGATTTTTTCATTATTTGCAAATCTGTAATATAAATCAGAAGCCGAAGGATCGGATCTCTTCAAGAGATCCGATCCTTTAATTACAATAAAAGTAAAACATTTAAAACAATCTAACAAATTACATTCGCTTAATTTGATTAAGGTTTATTCTAAAATAATTCGCTCAATATCGCCGAGCAAAACATCCTTTTTTCCTACATTCCAATGATAGAATTGACGGCTGAGTGGTGTAGGTAAAAAGCCTCCAAAATTGCTACAAACCGCGATTGTGATGTTTTTTTCAATATAATGAAACACATTATTCGCTGCACCTAACGAACCGCCATTATGACCAGCGCGAGTAATTTTGTATTTATCGGAGAACATAATTTCTAGTCCTAAACCTTCGCCAATTTTGATTTTTCCTGTGTTTTCATAATTCACAAAATCAATCATTTCATCCAGAGAAGGTCGACTAATAATCTGCTCATTAAATAAAGCGTGCATAAATTTCATATAATCAAAAGCCGTTGCCATCATCGCATCATGACCAATATTCATACCTGCAAAATTGCGCTCGATGTGGCTCGCATTCATTAACGCGCCATTTCCACGCGTATCAACATAAGTATTGACCAAACCCGTTGGCGCAGGATAGCCTTTTTCATTTTTATAAAAAGTCTGGGTCAAATTGAGCTTCTCAAAAATATTTTTAGTCAAAACATCCGCGTGATTGCCTGCAATTTCATCCATGATTAAAGCTAATAAAACGGTGTTTGTATTGGAATAGGAAACCTTTGCCCCAGCTTTAAATTCAGGTTTTTTGCCACAGACATAATTTAAATAATCATCGGTAGTAAAAGTGTTGAGGAGGTTATTAAAATAATCCGTAATGTGGCTCATCTGTTCGATAAAATCAGGAATACCCGAAGTATGATTCATCAATTGACGAATAGTTGCAGTGTTTCTATTCGCCAAATTCGCGCAAACCAAATCGGGTAAATAATGATCAATAGTTTTGTCTAGTTCGAGTTTTCCAGCTTCTACTAAAGTCATTGCAGCAGTTACATGATAGGTTTTCGCGACACTCGCAGAATGGAAAACGTGGCAAGTTTCGACATTTTCATCGGTTTCAATTTTGGCTTTTCCTGCTGCTCCAACCCAAATTCCGCCTTCTGGCGTGTGAACCGCGAGCGTAATTCCAGGCATTCCTTTTTCAACGTATTTGTCAATTAGATTTTGTAATGCTGTGGCTTTTGGATGTGTTGCGGTGCTATCTTGCCAATAAGTTTGGCAAGATTCCAAAGGAATAATAACTTGCCTTTGGCAACTTTGGAATAAAACGGCAATAAAAAACAGGGCGAAAGTGATTTTTTTCATGATAATATTAGGTTAAAGGTGGTAGATTTAAATTAAACGACAACAAGAAATATATATTTGCATAATTGGAGGAATACACTAAATTGTCAAAGAACCATATTTTTTAGTCCAACGGCGGCTTGCCCCGTTGTTTTTCAAGAAGTTAGAGCAACAGGGCAAGCCCACATTGGACTTAAAGACAAAAATTATCAATGAATCACTAAATTTAAAGTGTCGGAGGTATTCCAAAAGTCTGATACTTGGTTCAATTTTGTACATTTAATTTACCTTTTTATAAAAATAAATAATGAAAATAGGAATTATTCGAGAAGGAAAAACACCGCCAGATTCAAGAGTTACCTTAACACCCAAACAAGTCGCAATGATCAATCAACGGTCAGATGTGAAAATCGTCATGCAGCCATCGCCTGCCCGTTCTTACACAGATGAAGAATATCAATCGGAAGGCGTTGAATTGACGGATGATTTATCGGATTGTGAGGTGTTAATCGGTGTTAAAGAAGTACCAATCGAGCAATTGATCGCTAATAAAACGTACTTTTTCTTTTCGCATACTATCAAGAAACAAGCTTACAATCGTAAATTATTACAAGCTGTTATTGACAAAAATATTCGATTGATAGATTATGAAGTATTGACGAATGAACGCGGACAACGATTAATTGCTTTCGGAAGATGGGCTGGCATTGTTGGGGCGCATAATGGCTTGATGACATACGGCAATCGAACGAAAGCTTATGATTTGCCGCAAATGAAGAACTTCAAGGATTTTGCGACAGCTAAAGCGTTTTATAAAGAGGTTGAATTACCTGTGATGAAAATCGTTTTGACAGGAACAGGGCGAGTAGCTTCTGGTTCTGCTGAGGTCTTGGAAGCGATGGGCATTCGTCGAGTAAGCCCGAGTGATTTTTTGAATAATCAATATGATGAGGCGGTTTTTACTCAATTAGATTGTATAGATTATGCCGCTCGAAAAGATGGACAACCATTTGATTTACAAGACTTTTTTAAAAACTCAGCTCAATATAAATCAACCTTTGCACCTTATACAAAAGCCGCAAATTTAATGATTAATGGCATTTATTGGGATAATGCCGCACCAGTCTTTTTTACAAAAGAAATGATGAAATTGGATGATTTTAATATTAGTGTGATTGCGGATATTACTTGCGATATTGCGCCTGTGGCTTCTATTCCTTCTACTTTGTATGCTGCGACAATTGCCAATCCTGTTTTTGGTTATGATGTAGAAATGGAGCAATCAACTGAGCCATATCAATCAAATACCGTTGATATGATGACGATTGATAACCTCCCGAATGAATTGCCACGAGATGCATCTCAAAATTTTGGAGAGCAGTTCATGGAACATATTTTGGACGAATTAATATCAAAAGATAGTAAAATGATTGATCGCGCAACAATTACAAATAATGGAGATTTGACTAGTTATTTTGAATATTTGAGTGATTATTTGAATGGAGAATAAAGGATTGTTAAAATTGCTACGATTGTTTGATTGCTATCCAATTAAGAACAATCAAACAATCGTAGGAATTTTAACAATCATATTCTATTCTTGATAAATCTGCGCTCCAATTTCAAAAAGCGTATGCGGAAAAATAGGCACAAAGCTTGAATAAGGTGTTTCTAAAAGTGCTTCATATTTAACGAACGGTCTCCAAATCATATCTTGCACATCATCCAATTGAAAACCTGCACCAACACCGCCACCAAAAACAAAAGATGGAATACCAAAGTCCCGTTTTTTAGAATATTTGCCTTTTTTATCAGGGCTGTAAATAGGATAATGATTGAACGTATGTAAATATCCTGCACTTACCGAGATTTCGCCCCAGACATTATCTTTAGTATTAAAACGTTGAATGAAATCGGTTTTTAATAAAAGACTTGTGCCAAGATGTTTGTGGTGATGAAAGCCAATTTGGACGGCTTGATGCCTCGAATTAGAGGTATTTGTACTATAATTAAAAGACGTTCCAATCGCAATACCAAAGTTAAGTGGGAATTTTAAATAATCCTTAAAAGGTACACCGATTGAATGATTATAAAAGGTAATAGTTAAAGGGTGAGTTTGGAAAAAATCATTTTGGGCATAACTATTGACGCTCATTAAGAAGCCAAAAAGTAAGGTATATAAAATTTTCATCAATTAATAAGATTTGGTTAGTAGATAATTATATATTAAAAGGCTCTATTTAACGCTTAAATGATCATATAATTATAAAAAATGGTTTTTAGGGGAGAAGTTGTTGTAAAAAATGTTCTTTTTTGTAACCTTAATCCATTTATTACGAATAAAGGGAAGTAATTGAGTAGAATAAATTAGCATTTTTGGAATTTTTTCTATTTATTACTTCCCATACTAATCTAGATAGAGCAATAACAAAAATTACGAAAATTAACTTGTTTTGAATGTGATAAGTTGTACTTATGACTTACATTCATTTGTAAAACATATTAGTTTTTTATAAAAAATACAATCAATTAAATTCATTAATTATTAATTAAAAGTGTACATGAAAAATCATTTTACGCTATTGTTGCTCTTTATAGGGCTATCACTGCTACCTAGTTGTATTAAATTCGATCTTGCAGGAGAAGACCTAGATGATAAATGGGATCCAGGTTTTGCGATTCCATTATTGGACGTAGATTTATCTTTACAAAATGCCCTAAATCGCTTTGAGACAGGTGGTTTTGTAACAACTGACCCTGATAATTTAGTTATTGCTGTCTATCAAAGTCAAAAATTTTCCATTTCGGGTGGAGATTTTTTTAGTTTACCTGATTTTGTAGTTCCACAAGTGAATAATCCGCAAGACAATCCTGCTCCTTTTCCATCTCCACAAGAATTTAGAAATATTACATTAAAAGAGGGAAGGTTGATCTATAATGCTTCTTCTTTAGAAACACAATCAGTTACTGTAACGTTTGGTGTACCAGATTTAACCTTTGGTGGTACAGGTTATTCCAAAACTTATTCTATTCCAGCGTCTGATGGTTCAACACCTCAAATGATTAGCGATACGGTTGATATTGCAGAATTTAATTTGAGTTTTGCTGGAGGTGATTTTAGAACAGAATATACAGCTACATCTGGTGGTCAGAATGTCACATTAACTAGTAGTTTTGGAATGGTCGATTTGAAATATTCTTATATTGATGGTTATTTTGGAAATCAAGCGTTTAGTTTGCCTGCTGGTATAAATACGATTGATTTATTTAGTAATTGGACGCAAGGAAATATTATTTTTGAAGACCCTACCTTTAGCTTCAACTTTACGAGTAGTTATGGATTTCCGATTCGTATTGCGGTTGATTCTTTAAGTGCGACGACTAATTTTGCGGGTGTTGTTAATTTAGAAAGTCCAACCTTAGCGAATGGAATTGATTTGGCATTTCCTTCTTTAGCGGAAGCTGGACAATCCAAAACTACCTCGATTGTTTTAGATAAAAATAATTCTAATATCAATAACTTGATTAGTAATATTCCTTATGAATTTTATTACAGCATCCCAGGCAGTATTATTCCTGATGCGAATACGAGTATAGATAATTTCTTAACAGATTCTAGCCAGGTGCAAGTCGATGTTAATGTCGAGTTTCCGATGTATTGTAGTGCTGGACAATTTGTTTTAGAAGATACATTTGATTTCAATTTTGATGAATATAGAGATTTGGATAGAATGGGCTTTAAGGTCATTACTGATAATGGTTTTCCATTTGAAGTAGGTTTTCAAACCTATTTCTTAGATGAAAATAATGTGGTGGTTGATTCTTTATTTTCCAATAATACGCCTGTATTAGCATCAGCTCCTGTGGATGGGAACGGACAAGTAACTACTTCTGTAATATCAGAGAATGAAACACTTTTTGATGAAACACGCTTTTCAAATTTAAAAGAATTTGGTAAACGTGCGGTTATTATTGGAAGTATTCAAACGACAAATGGGGGGAATACTCCTGTAAAAATCTTTAGTGATTATCGGGTACGAATACAGATGGGAGCTATAATTGGTTTCTAAATAATAGCTCATTGTTCCATTATTTTAAGGTCATTTTATTCAATTAATTGACCGAATTTATCAAAAAAATTAATCATGAAAAAGATATTTATTCTTTCCTATATATTATGTTTTAGTGTTGTGTTGCATGCACAACAGGAATACAGCATGCACTTTTTAAGAGGTGTTTGGAATTCTAATTATACTAACCCAGGATTTTCTCCTCGCCAAACTTTTTTTCTAGGAGGTGTTTCGGGAGGTGCGAGTGTATCGATCAAAGGGTTGGGTTCTACGCCTGTTTTTGTAGAACAATCAGATGGAGTTTATTCGCCTAATTTTCAAGAGATCATTGATAATGTAGATGAAGATTTGAGAATTAGAGGAAATGCAGTAGCAGATGAATTTGCTATTGGTTTTAAAGCAAAAAAATGGTTTTTTAGTTTAAATACTGCTACAAAAGTATCTGCACAGGTCAATTTGCCTAAAAATATTTTTGAATTAGCTTGGTATGGTAATGAAGCGTTTATCGGAGAAACCATCGAATTTGGACCTAGTTTTAGTATTGATGCTTATCAAGAAATTGGTTTGGGTGTTAATTATTCCTTTAGTCGGAAATTGGCTGCTGGTGTTCGTGTTAAGCGATTAATCGGTATTATGAGTGCTTTTACTAGCTCCGATGAATTGTCGCTTTCTACTGGTACTAATCATTATGAAACATCAATTAATACGAATTATGTTGCTAATATTAGTACATCATTTTTAAATATTGTCGCGCCAGATGATGGACAAATTTTAAATACAACCGCTTCTGTTGATGAAGATGCGTTAGATGATATTACTCAAAATTATAATTTACCACAAGGTAATTCTGGCTGGGGAATTGATTTGGGCGTTTCTATGAATTTTAAAGATCGTTTCGAGTTAAGTGCAAGTGTACTTGACTTAGGTTATATTAATTATAATACAGGTGTAGCTGGTTTACAATCTAGTGGTTCATTCAATTTTGACGGTTTATCTTTCGAGGAAGCAGTCAATGGAAGTACAATTTCATTTGCTCCTGTTTTGGATAGTTTGAGTGGCTTATTGAGCATTCAAGATGTGCCTGGTAATACCTTTAGAAAACAATTAGCGCCAAAAGTTTACTTGAGCGGTATGGTAAAATTAGGCCTTTGGGAACTTGGTGGTATGTTTTATAATGAATTTTCTAATGATGGCTTAGTTTCCAGTATTGGTTTGAGTGGTCGATATGTTCTAGATGGTCGTTTTAGTCTTGGCGCTGTTTATGCGGTTCATGATGGTCGTTTTGATAATATTGGTGTCAATGGTACGATGCGTCTAGGACCGCTTCAATTACATGTTTTAGTGGATAATATTTTTCCACTTTTCCGTCCTGAACGCCTTGAATATACGAATGTTCGTGCTGGTGTTAATATCGTATTTGGTACAAAAAAAATGAAGAGATTTCGAAAAGGAAGAGAAGATAAAATAGCTCCTCCTGTACCTCCAAATTCAGAAACGAGATAGTTTTTTAGTTAAGAGTTGAAAATGGATAATTGATAAGGAACGAGTTAGCGCATTATCAATTATCCATTTTTAATTATCAACTAATCACATGGTGGTTGCTTAAGTTGTTGATTACTTTGAAAAGAATAATAGATCGTATCAGAAATGGTTTTTCCCCCTATTTCATGTACAAAAATAAAACGAATATAATCGGCTTCTTCTTTAGGCAGTGTTTTAATGATAAATCGTTTTTTCTTACCTTTTTTAATTTTAACTAATTGGAGTTCTTCATCCGCATTTAATTTGTTGACAAATTCTTTTATCCAACCTTTATCACAATTATAATAACTTTGAAGATAAGCCTTACAAGAATCATCGTGATCCATTAGTAATCCCATACTTTGGTCAGAATGATTTTGGATGACTAAATTGAAATGATCTGTGCCATTTTGAGCGGTAATGTTATATATTTCATTATAATCACTTTGAGCGCAACCCATTAAAAATATTAATCCAAATAGAACTATTTTCTTCATACTTGTTGTTTTATTATTGTGAATGATAGAATTTAACGCTTAAAAAAGTTGATTATCAATTGTTTATCTTACTTTTAATAAAAAAAATAGAATAGTTTATTCCATTCAAAGTTGATGATTTTTGTAAAAAATCAAAAGCTATTAAGAATAAAGGTTTTTTAATTGTAATTTTGACTTTTGTGAAAAAAGAAAGTAACGTTATTTATAAAAAAATAAAATCAATGAAAGCGGAAGATATGATAGGAGAGGAGGAAAACAATGATTTATACGAAACGTTGCAATATGTCGTGGATAAAGGACAAACTATTGTTCGGGTAGATAAATTTTTGGTGAATAAAGTCGAACGAGCAACTCGAAGCAAAATCCAAAAAGCTTGTAACAATGAATTAGTTACTGTAAATGGAAAAACCATTAAATCGAATTACAAAATCAAGCCATCGGATATTGTAGTCATTAAATTATTAAAATCTCCGAATAGCGATCATATCTTAGCGGAAAAAATGGACTTGGATATTCGTTACGAAGATGATTATTTAATGGTCGTTTATAAAGCGCCTGGAATTGTTGTGCATCCTGGTATTGGGAATCATCACGGGACTTTGGTCAATGGTTTGGCATATTATTTTAAGCAAAAAAAGGAAAATTCGGATCTTCCAGTTATGGAAGGCAATACAGCAGACCGCCCAGGTTTGGTACATCGAATTGATAAAAATACATCAGGCTTGATGGTCATTGCTAAAACAGATGAAGCGATGGCAGGATTAGCCAAACAGTTTTTTGATCATACGATTGAACGAAAATATGTGGCTTTAATTTGGGGCGAATTTGATGAGCATGAAGGCACAATTGAAGGAAATATTGGTCGTCATCCAAATCAGCGTTTGCAAATGACAGTTTTTCCTGATGCAGATCAAGGCAAGCATGCGATTACGCATTATCGGGTATTGGAGGAGTTTTATTATGTCAGTTTGGTTGAGTGTGTCTTGGAAACAGGAAGAACGCACCAAATTCGTGTTCATATGAAACACAAAGGACATCCGTTATTTAATGATGATCGTTATGGAGGGAATGCGGTAGTGAAAGGAACCGTTTTTTCAAAATATAAAACCTTCGTTCACAATTGTTTCAAATTGATACCAAGACACGCTTTACATGCGAAATCATTAGGTTTTACGCATCCGATTACAAAAGAAAAGCTCTTTTTTGAAACCGATTTGCCACAAGATTTTATGGATGTTTTAGATAAATGGCGTAAATATGTGAATGCTTTGAAAAAATAATTGCTTTAATTTTTTTTAAATAAATGTCTAGTCCTAAAATAGAGTTACAGGTAAAAAAATAACTAACGTATATAAAATGGAGTATTTCAACTAAGGTTGAT
>CAKZLL010000291.1 GCA_937125475.1 uncultured Saprospiraceae bacterium
GGAATCAAACATAAATTAGCCATTTTAATGTTTTTAAAGTAAAAAAACAGGCATTTCAATATTAAGCAAGAATATATATGTTAATATTCTTTGAAAAGCCAATTTTTTTTTATTCTTTTAGTATTGATGGATGTCCAAAAACATCCATCACTTGCCTTATTCTCATAATTTAGTAAAGCATTCCCATAAATCGAAATAAAATAAACAATAAGGAGATAAAGGAATTTTATCTTCAATTTACTCTATATCATTCTACTAATCAATCTACTTATAAGTGAAGTTGATTGGCATTAGCCTTGCTATTTCCAATTAACAAAATACGGAACAATTTTTTTGGAAGAGGTTTATAAATGTGAAAACTACAAATGTATTAGTCGATGAAAACAATTAGCTACAAATTACTGCTTGTCTTAATGATATCATTTACGTCAAGTTGCACAGTGCTCAAGCCCACTCAAAAAGACTTGGTTGTTACTGAACCAGTAAAAGAATTATTCGATACTACCGATTTGTCTGCAAAGCCAATTACACAAAAATTGACTTTTGCAGCTGGTGATCCAATTTTGCCTAATATTGATAAGCTAGTAGCTGCACCTAGTTACGAGCATATTCCCCCCACTTTCTACCCGATCACGCGTCCTACCCAAAAAATGAGAAATGATTCTCAAGGTGATGGGCATTTTGGTGCTTCTCGTGGTCGAAGAAGGCACAATGGTTTAGATATTATTGTCACACCAGGAAGTGCGGTTTATTGTCCAATTGAAGGATTAATGAAACGAGTGGCTCACCCTTATGGTGGAAGACGCAACAAAAAATGGCTAGGCTGTGCGATTGAAGGAACAGGTTTGTACCGTGGATATGAAGTGAAGATTTTCTATATGGATCCATTTTTAATGGGTGAATACGTTTATCCGAACGATATTGTAGGGAAAGCACAAGCAATTTCAAAAAAATATACTTCAAGAATGATTGATCATTTGCATGTTGAAGTGAGGTATAAAGGAATGTTAGTTAATCCAGCGACTTTATTTAATTTGATTAAATAGAAACGATCAATCTGGGATTGGAGAACTAATCATTTATTTAAAGTCTCCTAAAAACTTAGTGATTGGGTTTTTAGGGGACTTTTATGTTTATGCTTCCGCAAAATGTTCTAATACGCATTTCAATTAAAGAGGTCGCATATAAAACCTTTCTTTTGAATTTATACGTCATCCTCAATTCAAATGCGTATTATCAAAGTAAAACAGAAACATTTTTTTTGAAAAAATTTGTTTCTATTCATTAATCCCCTTAATTTTAGACTTTTTATCATAAGATTTCAACAATTTGAAAACCAACAAATATAGACGCATTTTAGGCATTGACCCAGGTACTAATATATTGGGATTTGCTGTGATAGAAATACAAGGCAAACAACTTATCCTTATTGAAATGGGTATTTTGTATATGAAACATTTATCTACTCATGGCGAAAAGCTGAAACATATTTTTGATGAACTTCAAAAAATAATAGATCAATTCAAGCCGACCGAAATGGCATTAGAAGCACCTTTCTTTGGAAAAAATGTTCAATCTATGCTCAAGCTTGGGCGAGCGCAAGGCGTATCAATGGCAGCAGCAATTTCGCGAGGATTATCTTTTGAAGAATATGCACCAAAAGCAATAAAGGTATCTGTGACTGGTAGTGGCAGTGCGTCAAAAGAACAAGTCGCGGCTATGCTTCAAACCATTTTCAAGAAAAAAATAGATCAGGAATATCTAGACTCTTCTGATGCTTTAGGCGCAGCAGTTTGTCATTATTTTAGAAGTAACAGCAAATTAAAAGGAGGAAAACGATACAAAGATTGGTCTGGTTTTATAAAAGCAAATCCCAACAAAAAAGCATCAAAATAATATTACATCTTTATTTAATTCCCATCGTATTCTAATCTATATCATTTTGATCCTCCTCCCAAAGCAACGATATTTTCAAAATTAACATATAGATAATTAATTAATATATTACTTTTACTACTTTTTTGTTAAAAAATGGTAGGTTTTAGGTTATTTTATAAACTTAAAAAAACCAAAAAGTTTATAAAAAAAAAAATTATACGAATTGTACTGTTTATCTAAAAAACAAATTAGAGTTTGCTAAATTTTTGTGTAATTTTGGCTATTAGATATAAAAACGTTACCAAAATGAAGTTGGTTAATTCAGCAGTTAGTTTATATTTCAGATCCCGTTATTACAGAATCGAGCGTTTTATAAATCAACCAATTGAAACGCAACGCCAGGTTTTTAAGTCATTGATACAAGATGCAAAACATACACAATGGGGAAAACAATATCAGTATAATTCAATTAAAAATGAAAAAGATTTTGCTAAACAAGTTCCTGTAGGAGATTATGAAAGTCATAAGGCTTATATCAATCAAATGATGCATGGAGAAGCAGATGTGCTTTGGCCTGGCAAAATAGAATGGTATTCTAAGTCTTCGGGTACAACAAATGATAAAAGTAAGTACTTACCTGTATCTAATTCCGCAGTCAAGGAAACTCATATGCGAGGTCCTAGAGATACATTAACAATCTATCATAATAATTACGATAATGCAAATTTATTTGATGGAGAAAGTATTGTATTAAGTGGATCATACAATGAATTTCCACCATTTCCAAAAACTAAATTTGGAGATGTTTCGGCTATTATGGTCGCTAATATGCCACTCTTTTTTAGGCGTTTTTATAAACCGACTATGGATATTGCCCTCATTCCTGAATGGGAAAAAAAGCTAGACATGACCGCTCGTCAGGCTATTGGCAAAAATATCACAAGTATTGGTGGTGTACCGACTTGGAATTTGGTTTTGTTTCGTCGAATTTTAGAAATAACAGGCAAACAAAACATTTTAGAAGTTTGGCCCAACTTTGAATTATATATTCATGGAGGCGTAAATTTTGAACCTTACAAAACTCAATTCAAAGAATTATTACCTTCCAGTAATGTTCGATATCAGGAAACTTATAATGCCTCCGAAGGATATTTTGCTTCTCAATTGCTTCCCGATGACGATGATATGCTACTCTTATTAGATAATGGCATTTATTATGAATTTATCCCGATGGACGCGTGGACTGCTGGTGATATGAGCAAATCGGTGAACTTGAGTGGTGTGGAAAAAGGCGTGAATTATACCATGTTAATTTCTACTAACTCTGGACTTTGGCGCTATGAATGTGGCGATACAGTCGAATTTACCTCAACTTTTCCTTTTAAAATCAAAATAACAGGACGAAACAAGCATTTTATTAATGCTTTTGGCGAAGAAGTCATGGTCGGGAATACCGATAAAGCAATCGCTATGACTTGCCAAACCTTGAATACAACTGTTGAGGATTATACCGTCGCGCCTATTTATATTTCGGGTATAGAAGATGATGATAAAAATAAAGGTGGACATGAATGGATCATAGAATTTAGTAAAGCACCTGAAAATATAGAGAAATTTGCCAATTTGCTAGATAAGAATTTGCAGTCGATCAATTCTGATTATGAAGCAAAACGATTTAAAGGAATGGCGTTGAATAGGCTGAAAATTAATGTTGCTCCACCTAAAACTTTTATCAATTGGATGCGCTCTAGAGGTAAATTTGGGGGTCAAAATAAAGTACCGCGATTGTCTAATAATCGAAAAAATGTTGAAGCTATATTAACATTTATGCAGAAATAATCAAAATAAAAGCCATTAGAAACTGATTTCCAATGGCTTTTATTTTTGATAAAAAATCTTATTTTTTTCTAATAAATAATTACACTTCCATATGCCGCAGTAGCTTTTATTCTATTTCCTCCACCTCGAATTTTGCCTTCGACATTGATTTCTGCTCGCTCTTCAATATAATGCTCTGTCTTCAAATCTGATGGCAATTTGACTTTCGTGTGCTTCGTATTAATTTCAATATTAGCACCTTTCCCCTTCAAATCAAAAATTAAATCTGCATGTTTTCCCTTAAAGGATACACTTTCAAAACCATTCTTAACTTGTTTAATATCTGCATCGCCATATTGCATATCAAAATTAGCTGTTCCACTAAAGTCTCCAATATCGTAATCGGTATATTTAGCAGTTGCATCAATACTTTTAAGCGATTTTATCTCAAAATCATCATATTTTCCATAATTACGCAAGTCATTAATATCTCCTAAATAATATTTATCATATTTAGATTCTGATCGAATATCCATCGCTTTATCAATATAAATTCGAGAATATTTACTTGCAATTTTAGCATTTTTAGCACTTTCTACATCTAGTTTAGAGTATTTAATTTGAACATCTAAATCTTTAATATGCCCCAAATCTGCTTTTCCATATCCTAAAATCAAATCAACATTCTTAGCATCTCCTATTTTAATATCGCCATATTTATTTTCTAAACTCGCATTACCCGAAATATCTGTCAAATGAATATTTCCATATTTATTATAAAGATTTACATCATTTGTTGAAGGAATTTTTACATCAAAATGAATTTTATAACTCACACTTTTATAACTCCTCCAACCCCAACTTCGACCACCGTCTTTCATATTGAAAACAGCTTCTACTAAATTTCCTTGATCCCTAAAGTCAATCGCAATGCGTTTAAATAGTTCGTCCGCCTTTTCTTTACTAGGTGCTTTGACTATAATCCTAATATCAAATTTAACTTTATTTTTATTCCATGTTGTTATAGAGATATCGCCATATTTGCCTTTGATAGCGACTTTTCCTTTTTTACTAATATCAAATTCTTTATTGATACTCTTAGTAAATTCTGATTTTTTAGTCGGTGCTGCTGCCCATAAGCTCGCCGATAGTGACGCATTTAGGATCAATGCCAGCGTTAAGATTCCCAGTTTTAATATTATTTTCTTATTCATTATTTTTTAGTTGAAAGTTGAGATTCGAAAGTTGAGAGTGAACAAGTTAGCCCATTTTTGATTTAAAAAACCCAGTTATTTCTAAAAATATCACGCTAACTTAGGTATTCTCAACTCTCCATTTTCCATTCTCAATTAATTAATTACCTTTTGTTTTGGTTTCATTCTGTTTAACACTCGTTCCAAAATGTCAATTTTCATTTGATAATTTTCAATCATAGCATGAATTATCTCTTCATTAGAAATTTCATTCGAATGACCCAATTCTTGTTTGAGTTCTTGGAAAGCTATATCTAATTCTTCAATATCCTTCAAAATAGCTTCGTCATAGTTCAACTTTTTCAACTTCTCAATATTTAAATTGACTTGTTGAGCATAATGTTGCTCGACTTCTGCATATTCATCAGAGACTTCACCTAAGGAAATACCTGCTACTTGAGGCTCACCACCAACAGTCCAATAACTACCGATAACACCTCCAACAGTCAACAACAATAATCCAACTGCCGCGATACTTGCATATCGAACCATTTTCATTCGTATCGTTCTGCGCGCTGAAGATACTATTTTCAATGGCGATTGTTGTGTTTTATCTTGTTCGTTGAGTTGTTGCTCTATATTATTCCACAATTGAAAACTAGGCACTTCTGTGTCAAAATTTTCTTTATTGTCTTTTACAAATTTTTCAAATTCGTCTTGCATGATTGAAATTATTTTTCCCATATTCAGGAGAGATAGTGAATGATTTAATACTTGTTTTCTTCCAATTTAATATCCATTACTTGCCCCTCGACTGCGTTTTTTTCTTAAAATTTCTCGGAGTTTCTTTTTAGCTCTACTATATTGAGATTTAGAGGTCGAAGCCGAAATCCCTAAAATATCGCTGATTTCTTGATGATCATATCCTTCAAACAAATACAAATTAAGTACTACTCGATAACCATCAGGCAATAATCCTATTGCACCATTTACTTCTTTTACATTGAGTGCTACATCTTCCCAATTATCTTTTTTTGTCGTTCTATCAACGACTTCTCGTTCTCCTATATCTACAATTTGTAATCGTCTTTTCTTTAAAAAATTAATACAATTATTAACGACAATTCGCTTTATCCAAGCTCCAATTGACGATTCAAATCGAAAATAATGTAATTTTGAAAATACATCCATAAAGGAATTTTGTAACATATCTTCTGCATCAGCTACATCATTGAGCATCCGAAGGCAGATGTTATACATCGCTTTGGAGTACAATTGATACAATTGAAACTGTGCCTGTCGATTGCCCTTCCGACAAGCTTCTACTACATCTCGATGTGTATTTTTAAATTCCATTTATTAGCAGATTAATTATAGCGTTGATAGTAGGTCTTTAATTAGTTTCCTTGGTTTTGAATGAGTTACGCTTTTAATAGACAAGAGCAATTTTATAAGGTTGCTTGAATGGAAAAGATTTTTTGGTTCATTGATAATTTTCATCTTTAAGTCCAATGTGGGCTTGCCCCGTTGCTCTAACTTCTTGAAAAACAACGGGGCAAGCCACCGCTGGACTAA
>CAKZLL010000292.1 GCA_937125475.1 uncultured Saprospiraceae bacterium
GTAATTATATTTCCACCATTAGTTGAAACTAAAGGTCCTTGTGCCAGTACAAATGCATCTATGTTAGTTACTTTTTGATCTATTGAAATCCAACCTTTTTTATTAAAATCTTGTATTTCTTCATTATTCCCTAATGTTATATTTTCTAATCATTTATTTGAAATTGAGGCTACAAATAATTGACCATTATTATTCTTGGTAGTAATATTTCAGGTAATTTCAATAGAACCTTCTGTAACTATAATTGATCTTTTCCCAATAACATTTCAGCCAGTGATTTCTACATTTCATTTAATAAATGTAATTTTCTCTCATTCAATATTAAATGTACAATTGTTATCTTCAAAATTAATATTAATAGTATCATCTTCACACCATCTATTTTGTCTATTTATTTCAAATATTTTAGTGGAAATGAAAAAGTAGAAGTAGAGGATTTTGATACTTTCTTAGAAAAATTCTTAACTGATGAAGCTTTTCAAATGAGGAGAATTAATTTCCCGCTGCAAGGGTTGCCGAAACAAGCAGATTCAACTATTGCGTCAAAAGGTCATTATTGGCAAAAAAAGGATTGGGAAGTACATAAAAAAGTAGACTACGAAGAACTAGGTATGGAACGAAAATTAATCCGATCGGGCGCATTTTTGACACGAGAAATCCTTTTACATCCACAAGGTGTTGGATATGAACGTCGTTTTATGGTCAATGAAAAAGGCGAATGGTTTTTGATTTATTACTCGGATGTCAATGCCCTTTCTCAAAATAATATGCGTGCAGGATGATAAAAAATGAAGGCTTGTTTTATTGTTGTTTCATAGGGGAAAATGAATTTTGAATTGTCTTATCAAAAAGAAAAAACAAGTTCAGTCATTTACAAAAGAAGAAATCAATGAAAAATCTAAGTCAAATATTCATACTTGCATTTTTAGCTAGCACAATTTTTTTTAGCAGTTGTACGAAAGATAATGTTGAACCTAATGATTATGGTATTTTTTCATCTCAAGATGAAAATACAGCCATTATGAATGGAACAATAGGTTCTAATACACCCCAACATTGGGATAATTTTATTGCGGCTTTTCCAAATACGAATAAAATTATCATGAAAGATTGCCCTGGTTCAGAGGATGATACGGCAAATTTGGAAGCAGCTCGAAAGGTAAGAACTAAAAATGTAACCATTCATTTACCTGCTGATGCTGAAATTGCATCTGGAGCAGTCGATTTTTATCTAGCTGGTACAACTCGTACTAGAGCAACTGGAAGTAAGATTGGCGTGCATTCTTGGGGTGCTGGTTCTAATTCAGCGACTGATTATCCTGTTGGTCATGAAAACCATCAACCTTATATTGATTATTATGTTGAAATGGGTTTTTCTCAAGCAGACTCAGAAGCGTTTTATTACTTTACAATCAATGCGGCAGGTGCTAATGATATTCATTGGATGACGGAGGCAGAAATTGATCAATATAAATTGGTTACGCCATAAATTGAAGTGTATTCCTTTTTTAAAAATACTTTAGTGAAAGTCGTTGTTTTGGCTTTTGCTAAAGTATTTTTTATTAAAGTACTTACTGCGCTTCTTCTGGAAAATCAAAAGCAGATTGAGGATCTTTCAAATCTTTAGCTTTTTTATAAATATCTGCCATTTTTAATTTAACACCTAAACTCTCCAATTCAATTACTTTATCTAAACCCATATAAGAAGTCAATTGCCATTTATTTTCCGCAATTTTATATAATACTTCTACAATTGGTGCTTCTTGGTTCACTAAAACATATTCTTTGAAAGATGGTAAGGATTGATAAAGCCTAAATTTACCTGTACGATCGTATTGTTCTGTTGATTTTGAGGCAACTTCTACTACTAAAGTAGGATTTAGAATTGTTTGGTTACCATTATTCTGCGTTTCTGTTTTTCCTAATACTACACAAGTATCAGTATAAACTGTTCTATTATAGTTTGGTATATATACTTTTTGATCATTACTAAAAACGGCTAATTCATCTTCTTTGTCAAAGAATAGCATGAATAGTAAGGCATAAATAGCACCACTAATTTTACCATGATTAATTGTTCCTTCAGCCATTGGTATTATTTTACCATTAACAAATTCACTCTTATAAGCTGCTTTTTCTTCTAGTTTGAAATATTCCCCTAGTGTGTAAAGCGACTTTACTTCTTTTCCCTTATTTTTTTGAATTACGGCTTCTGCTATCATATTATATATGTTTTTTTCTCCAAATATACGTTTCTTTTAAAAGAGATGTTAGGTTATTTTAAGGGATTCGCAGTGCCAATATTTTCTTTTATAAGTAATACCGTTCAATTAAATATTGGGCAATTCCTTTTGTGAAATCATCTTTGAATTGTCCACTCACCTTAATATTTCGGATTTTATTGTCTTTTATTGTTGTGAGTTTACATGCGCCATTTTTAGGAAATTGGGCCATAATTCCTGTTGCGATGAGCGTTCCATCTGTTAAATAAAAGCTAAACTTTTGCTTGATATCGCCATTATCAAGGAATGTTTCATGTTTATAAGTGCCTATTTTCTTGAAATTTTGCTGGATTTTTTCGCCAAAAAGCAAAAGAGGTTTATTAATATCTCTTTCTACTAATGGATATTTTTTGTCATCTATATTTTCATTAGATTGTTTTTTAACTGTTTCAGGCGAATACAAGCTTAAATAATCTTTAGCATGTGCTTTTACAAAATTCTTCACTCTAGCTTCATTCAAAGCATTGCCTTCTATCACTTTATATTGATGAAATTTTCGGATGAGTTTTTTTCTAAAACTCAGTTCCGTCCGAACTTGCGCTTTATAATTCATATCCATAAAAATGACCTCAAAAATTGAAAGATCTGTCTCTCCATCTTTTAAATCATGAAAAACCAATGACGCTAAAATCTGCCCATCGAGAGATTTTATCACACAATCCGTCACTAATACACCCTTACAATCCGTTTTGCAATAAGGAACTTTATTAACACTTACTGTACCTTTTTTGATTTTTACCTTAGCTTTTTGCGCAAAGCTGGTATTTATTACAAGAATAGAAAAAGATAAGAATAGAAGAAAATGTTTCATGATTGTATGTTTTAGATGTTGATAAATAGCGGTTGATTGCGTTGTTGTGCAAACATAAATCTCTTTTTTCATTTTTTTATTAAATGCCTATAATTTGTTTAATTATTATTAAAAAGGCATTTCGTCGAAGGTTAGACGGAAAATGTATTAAAAAATTTTTCATCTATCAAATTCTACCCTATATTAGTAATTATTATCAATTAAATTGCTTATTTGTTGAATAAAGTAGCATTGTTACTTTAAATCATTCATCCATTAATTATAAAAAAATGCCTAAATTAAGATACAATTCTCCTGTTATTTTAACATTTTCGTTGTTTTGCCTCTTGGTCTTGTTTATCCCAATTCTGCATCCTGTTAATCCTACTGGAGCGCTAGGAGATTGGTTTTTTGTAGATAAACAATTCAATAGTTTCCCTGAATATATTACGCTTGTTACTTATATTTTTGGTCATGCAGACGAAACACATTTAATGGGTAATTTGACCTTTATTTTATTATTAGGACCAATTATCGAAGAGAAATATGGCGGTGCAAGTTTACTTTGGATGATTTTAATCACTGCAATTGTTACAGGATTAGTTCATAATTTCTTATTGCCAGGAAATACAGCACTACTAGGTGCGAGCGGAATTGTCTTTATGTTGATTATTTTAGTCTCTTTTACGAATGTTCATCGGGGACAAATTCCCGTTACAGTCATATTAGTAGCGATACTTTTCATTGGAAAAGAGTTATTAGCAATGCAAGAAGCAGATAATATTTCTCAATTAGCTCATATAATTGGTGGTATTTGTGGGGGGATTTTTGGTTTTACAATCGGAAAACCTCGGAAGATTGATACCTATGCTTAACTTTTTTATATTTTTTTTAAATAAAAAAAAAGCTTTAAAAAACATCTTTTTCAAAAAAAAGCGCGTTTCTCATATTGGGAAGCGCGCTTTTTTTAATAGGGCTATTTTATATATAAAATAGCTCTAATGCATTAGATAAGGCATTTTGAGAAGTTGGCATCATTTTATCATTAAGAAGGACAAAAGCGTCACACTAGCATAATAAACGACATTGTTTTATGTGTAAGTCTTGATTTTTTATTTAATTATAAATTATGATTTTTAAAAAATGATAGTTTGTAGTTATAGTAGTGAAAAAAAAGATCAGTAAATGCAACGCTTTTTTTTAGTTCTTTCAAATACCATAAAAGTACTCATTTAGAGATATGTTTAATAATTATGTTTTTTAATCAGCAGACTATAAAAAACATACATATAGGAATTAAACTAATTTGTTGGATTTTAGATGAGTTGCATCATTAATATTAAAATAAGTCGTTTAATTATTTGTGACATTATTTTTACAAAAGAATGCAACCATTAAAAAAAAGACTTGCGTTGCCTTGAAAAAAAGCTTAATATTGGATTATTATTGAAGGATAATGATAGAAAATAACAACTATTCTTTAATAATATATTCACCCAGAATTTCTTCAAGGAATTCCAATTATACAAAATCTTACTTACACAGAGGCACCAACTTAAAGTAATAAATAGCTCAATTTGTTAAGAAAATGGACAGGATTGTTTTAGAAGGGATGACATTTTTTGCAAAGCATGGCTACTATGACGAAGAACAAATATTAGGAAATACTTTCATCGTCGATGTTTATGCTAATACAGATTTAGAATCCGTCGCTTTTGAGGACAATTTATTGTCAGCTATTAATTATGAGCAAGTTTATCTCATTGTTCGTCACGAAATGAGAAAACCTGCTAGATTGTTAGAAAATGTTGGACACCGCATCGCTCAACAAGTTAAATCCAAGGCTGGAGGTTATATCTCATCGGTAGATGTGACTATCCGAAAATGCAACCCACCTTTAGGTGGTCGAGTTAAATATTCTATTGTGGAAACTTCAGGAAGAATTGGCTTGGAAGGCATGGCATTTTTTGCGCCTGTTGGTTCTAAAGAAGATAGAATAGTAGCCAATGAATTTTTAGCAACTGTTTTTGTAGAAACTAGCATCGCAAAAGCAAGCAAGAGTGATAATCTAAATGACACTTTGAATTATGAGTCCATTTTTTGGGCAACAAAAACAGAAATACAAGAACCTGCAAGTCTATTGGAAAATGTAGCTTACAGGATTGCAGATAACCTTAAAAGTAAGCATAGAAATATTAAGAAAATTGAAGTTCAGTTAAGCAAAAAAAATCCTCCTTTGAGGGGACAAATTCCAGAAGCAAGTATTGAAATGCATTTTGATCATCAATCAAGTTGTACAAGATGTAATAGATCAATGCTTTGTTATTTAGATGATAATTGTTGGTGTAATGATTATAGAATATTATCTGCTACACAACGAATGATCGATTTAAAATATGGAGGTTGTCTTTGTAAAAATTGTTCTACCTATTACGGGAAAAAGAAAGAAGAATAACTAACTATATATAATAAAAGTGAAACATCAATACCATTTCCGCACTTAAAATGGTAACAAAAAGGTAGATTTCACGCATTAAGAAAGAAACTAACGAGTATTTTAACTAACAAATGGCACTTTAAATTAATTAAAAATGGATGTACAATTTACAATTGAAGATGTAGTTGCAAAACCAGCAATGTATTTGCCTTCACGTAGTATTTATTGTCTAAAATCCTATATTGATGGGATTAATAGCAATGAAATGACTGATGTATGGGATTATTTAGATGGTTTTTATGATTGGTTGGTAGATACATTCCAGCATAATGGCAATGGTTCTCAAGATGAGGTTAAATTAATTTTGCATTACATTAGTACAGATCCTACTGATGCTTTTTATCGCTTTTTTGAGTTGGTAGAGGAATTTAATCAAGGTGAGGAATTATTACCATTATTTAAAAAATTACGTGATAATCCATTGAACTATCTTCCGCAAGTTAGCATTCATACATTGTATGCTTATTTTTGGGGCGTTGATATGGCTAATCAAGGATTAATCGAATATACAGATCTAGGCGAATTTGAAAACTGGTTGCAAGAATTTTATGAAAATGATTCTTCTTGGTATAAAATCCTTATGTTTTATTCACATGATGAGTTCGGAGCTTTACAACAATTCAAAATGTTATATGAAGAGTTTGCAATGCAGCCTTCTCATGCAAGTGATACAAGCGGTATGCCGCAATAGATTGAACTTTAAGTGATTGAATAATCATTTATAATAAATAAATTTGCCTAATTAATAGGTAAATGTATTAGAACAGACAATGGATTTATCTCCATTGTCTGTTTTTTTATAAGAAATTGACTAAAAATTTAGTTATTAGTTATACCTTTTCGGTTTTTAATCGTCTATAAGGTAAGATGTATTATCTTCTTTGAAAATTATTGT
>CAKZLL010000293.1 GCA_937125475.1 uncultured Saprospiraceae bacterium
CTTTTCAAATTCTAATTGAAAGTGTATTTGCAATCTTTTTTTGTTAATTCTTAATTAAAACAGTATTCCTTTCTAATTTCATCCTTATTCATATTATTTCTCTACCTTTCTTCAAACTAACATCAAAAGTGATGAAAGTGATGAAAGTGATGAAAGTGATGAAAGTGATGAAAAGGATATTTTAAAATAGGCTTAAATAGGCAATAACAAACACTTATGTATTTTTTGTTTCATTTTTAAATGATTTTAATGGTTATATAAAAAATTAGTGTTTATTCAATTGATTTGCTCTTTCTCTACTACAAGTATAAGATTTATCAATGTTAAATGCAAGGTTTTCTCATAATTAGATTAATTATTTTTGATTTATACATCTAAATTCAAAAACATAATCAATTTCATAATTTGGTTTTTATACACATACATTTTGAATAAAAATACAAGGCGCTTCTTCCCAATCGATCATAGCATTGAATAGTTTTACCGCAGAAAATGTCTGTAAATCCGTCAATTTAATCTCTTTTTCTTCAATTATATTTTGCTGAATTAAGTGAGCGCGTTGCGTGCCTTTGAGAAGCGGAGAACGAGGTGTCCACCATTTTTCACCTTGACGGAAAGCCACATTGCAATAATAAGAATCGGTGATTAAACCATTTTTAACAATCAAAATATCATCACTCATTTTTCTTTGCTGAAATAGTTCGCTTAACAATTCTCTATTTGTGTATTTATACGAATAATTAATTTCGTTATGCTCAACGACTTGTAAAGATTGAATTGGTAGAATGACATATTTTTGAAATTCTACTTTTTTGATTTTGTTGGAATAAACCACACGGCATTTATAAATTTCATCCGTTAAATCATCTGGTATTTCAATGATTCGAGATAAATCTATCAAGGTGTTACTTTTTAAAAATAGCTGCTGCGTTCTATTAAAACGTTCATTATGAAAATGAATATTTTGAAATTGCTTGTTCTTAATTTTTATCGTTTCTAAACAGGTCATTTCCATTTATTTAATGCTCTTTTATCCTAGTCAAACATGTTTCGAGCCATCGACTGTTTGCCACATTTTCGGATTTCTTTAGTTGCTCAGTGATACTTTTAAATTTTTGTTGAAAAACAGACCGAGTAATAAAATGTTGTTGTTCTTTAATTTTATAAATCCGAATGGCAAATTTAATAAAATTCATATTCGCCTGTTTTCGATAAGTTGAAATGTCTTTATTTCTAAGAATATAAATTCTAAACGCATCGGTCAACGCAAAAAATGCTTCGGTTTCTTCCAACTCATAATAACTTTTGAGTTGAATGATTTTTGCACCTAGATGATAAGAAGTGTCTGTGAATTTGACTTCATGCAATAATTGCAATGATTTTTTATACGTTTTAGAAATGGAATACCGCAATGCCGATTTCTAATCTAGATTTCCGTCATGCAGATTGTAATGGTGATGCGTACGAATAAAGGTATTGCGGTTAAACGCATAACGGTTATTCGGTAGTACTTTTCTTTTAGATGTGTATCCTCTCAAAACGTCAATTGGCAGTCACTTTAATTAGTGTTGCCAATTTTTTTTTAGCCCATACGTTACGTTTATTATGAATATTGTTCTTATTTTTAAATAAGGATAACACCTTTTAAAAAAACAAAGTAACTACTGCAATTATGAAAAACTATTTATTGATATTTCTATTATTTGGGGGATATTCAGCCATTTCTCAACCTAATATTGAGGATTTGAACAAAATCGGAAAATTAGGAAAATGTTATGTTGCTACTCCTGTTGATAATGATCAAGCTAACAAAGGAAAATTTTATCTCCAAATCATTCCTCCTGTTGTTGAAACCTATAAAGTCAAAACAGATAAAGCATTTATTGAAAAGGAAGTCCGTGCTAAAGATCGGAATACTTCTAAGCCTGTTTATATTGAGACTTCTCCTATCATCATTCAATTTTCTGTAATAGAAAATGATGAAAGATGCTTAAAACCTAAATCATTTGAAACTGGTATTTCAATCTGCATCGAAGAAGTGCCTTCATCCTATCGAAAACTAAAAAAAATTATTATTATTAAAAATGGCGAACCACTACATATTATTAGTGAACAAACCATAACTAAAAGGCGCGTCATCAAAAAAGCCGAGATGAAAATCATTTCAGCCGAAGCTGCCGAAAATTCTGAATTTCCTGTTTATGAAGTTTATAGCGGAGCCTATCAATGGGAAGATATTCTTTGCCGTGTTCCTAAAAATTAATTGTTTTTCCTAAAAGGTTTGTATTTTTGTGTTTTAAGGGAGCGTGCAAAAAATAACCTCCCCATCTTGCTATGACTTTTACTTTTTACTGTGTTGCTTTTTCTTGTATAGCTCGCTGCGTAAAATGCGCCTTGTAAAAAATAAAATTCATCACGCAATCTTGGGTAGGTTATTTATTTTCTTGTCCCTAAATATTAAAAAATACAGAATTTAGCCAATGTCAATAAAAAAAGATTGTTTTACGCCTTTTCAAGCGCCGATTGATGGCTATGAATTGCCTAAACGATTCAATTTCCCATTTTACTACGAACCGCATCCACTAGCCGTTCTAGCTACTAAAGAATTGCAAGATCACATTCAGAATCAAACAGAATGGAATCATAATTTTGGATTAGATCCAAACAAAAAGGGGCTAGTCATTGGTAAAATGTTTGGCGTTTTGGTTGTACAAAATAAAGCAGGAGAATTGGGTTATTTATCGGCTTTTTCTGGAAAGTTAGCCGATAAAAACCATCATGCTAAATTTGTTCCACCCGTTTTTGATATTCTGACGAAGGATGGTTTTTTTAATATTGGAATAGTTCGCTTAAACGAAATCAATAAAGAAATTAAGGAACGAGAACAAGATACTCATTTTCTAACGCTCCAAAAACAATTAAAAGCAGAAAAAACAAAAGCCACACAAAGCATACAAAAGGCAAAAGACGAAGTAAAAGCATTAAAAAAAATACGCAAAAAGCGTCGAGAACATGCCAAAACTATCCTAACTCCAATGACCTATCAACTCGTCGAAGAAACCATGATTCGAGAAAGCCAAATGAGCAAAATTCGCTTAAAATATTTGACACTCGATTGGAATAAAAAATTATCAGCGATAACAACTGAATTAGAGCAATATCGTTCTATTATTAAATCATTGAAAGAAGAACGGCAACAAAAATCTGCCGCTTTACAGCAAAAAATATTTGAGCATTATCAATTTTTAAATCAAGCTGGCGAAAGAAAAGACTTAACAGAAATCTTTGTGACAACAATGCCAACCGCTGGTGCTGGAGAATGTGCCGCACCTAAATTGTTGCAATACGCTTTTTCACATCAATTGAAACCCATCACGATGGCTGAATTTTGGTGGGGTGCAGGACCAAAATCGGAAGTCAGGCAACATCAAAATTTTTATCCAGCTTGTCGCAGCAAATGTAAACCCATCTTAGGACATATGCTCGAAGGCATTGATATGGACGAAAACCCGATGCACATCAATACCGCTCTAGGGCGCAAAATTCCAACGGTTTATGAAGATGATCAAATTGTGGTCGTGAATAAACCGACTGAATTTTTGTCTGTTCCAGGTAAGAGTGTCCAAGATTCAGTCCTTTTTAGAATGCAGTTGAAATATCCTGATGCAACAGGTCCTTTGGTCGTGCATCGCCTCGACATGTCAACTTCAGGGCTAATGATTATTGCCAAAAACTTAGAAGCTTACAAATATTTGCAACAGCAATTTATTAAAAGAAAGGTCAAAAAACGCTATATAGCTATTTTGGATGGTATTGTACGTGGTGAAAAAGGTTTAATTGATTTGCCACTCCGAGTAGATTTAGAAGATCGTCCGCGCCAATTAGTTTGTTATGAACATGGTAAAAATGCGCGAACAAACTGGGAAGTAATCAGCCGAAAAGATGGCAAGACACGCATTCATTTTTTCCCTATTACAGGAAGAACCCATCAATTGCGTGTTCATTCAGCTCATCCATTAGGCTTGAATATTCCGATTATTGGAGATGATTTATATGGAAAAAAAACAAATCGCCTGTATTTGCACGCGGAATCAATTTCCTTTATTCATCCAATGACCAAAGAAATGATGACGATTGAGATTGCACCAAGCTTTTAATTAGTAGCCGTTGTACAAGTCTAATATTATTACAACAATTTACGTGCTCTTAATTCCCAAAAACATCGAGCAGTTGCCCGAATATCAGCCAAAGCATTGTGCTGTTCCGCAAATGTCTCGTTGAAAAGATGGCGATACAATATACTTAATTTGGGCCATTTATAACCATATTTCCCAGGGATTTTAGTTACATGTGTTGTAGATTTCATGGTACAAATTTGCTGTTTTTTATAAAAATCATGTACAACTTTCTTTCTCAAAAACTCAGCCCCTATTATTTTTTCATCAAAAGAAATATTATGCGCTACAACCACTTGAACGGATGCCAGAGCCGCTGCAAATAACTCTAAAACCTCTTTCAAATCCTTGCCCTCTTCTTTTGCTCTTTTCGTTGAAATTCCATGAATTTGAGTAACATGATAAGGAATCGTATAATTTTCAGGAACAATAATATGATTTTGCTCTTCCAACTCCTCCCCTATTTCATTGTAAATCACCCAAGCAATTTGAACCATTCTGGGCCAATTATTAAGGTCTGTTACTGGCGCATTCCATTTTCGCGGAATGCCTGTTGTTTCTGTATCAAAAAATAAATACATTATCTCATTTTTGTAGCATGAATATTACTAAATCAAGTTTTGAGAACTTCCTTTCCTCTTCATTTTACGAAAATTTTCGTCCTCTATGAACCTTATCTAAAACTCTTTTTTATTAATGTGTACAAAATAGTTAATTTCATGTTCATTTTTAAAAAATAACAGAATTCATACTTATAAAATACTATAATATATGCAACGTTGGATATTCATTATACTAATTTTAATTATTGGAAACGGGCAATTTGCAAATGCACAAGCTCCATCCAAACCTACAACTGCGGATATTCACGCAGCAATTAAAAAACTGAATGTATTGGGTTCAGTGCTTTATGTAGCGGCTCATCCTGATGATGAAAATACGCGTTTGATCGCTTATATGTCGAATGAAAAACGCATGAATACGGCTTATCTATCGCTTACTCGTGGAGATGGCGGTCAGAATTTAATCGGTAAAGAAATTCGCTCGCTTTTGGGCGTTATTCGTACACAAGAGTTGCTAATGGCTCGTAGTGTCGATGGTGGTCAGCAGATGTTTTCGCGTGCAAATGATTTTGGTTATTCCAAAAATCCAACGGAGACACTCACCATTTGGGACAAAAAACAAGTCATGGCTGATCTGATTTGGGCAATCCGAAAATTTCAACCTGATGTAATTATCAATCGCTTTTCTCATGATTCTAAACGTAGAACACACGGACATCATACAACTTCGGCAATGCTTTCGCATGAAGCATTTGATATGGCTAACGATCCAAATGTTTATCCAGAACAATTGAAATATGTAAAAACATGGAAACCGACCCGCTTATTTTTTAATACTTCTTGGTGGTTTTACGGAAGTAGAAAGAAATTTAAGGAAGCTAGTAAAACCGATATGTTAAGTGTTGATGTAGGTGTTTTTTATCCTTGGATGGGAAAATCAAATAACGAAATCGCAGCAGAAAGTCGCAGCATGCACAAATGTCAAGGTTTTGGCTCGACAGGAACACGCGGTTCTCAAATGGAATATTTGCAATTCTTGAAGGGCGAACGACCTACAAATGATGTTTTTGATGGAATTAATACTACTTGGACACGTGTAGAAGGTGGTAAGAAGATTGGTAAACTCATTGCCAAAATTGATAAAAAATTCGATCATACTAAGCCGCAAGCCAGCATTTCTCAATTAATCAAGGCATATAATATGATCCAAAACTTGCCTGATGGATATTGGAAAAAGATTAAAACAGAAGAAATTAAGGAAATTATTAAAGGCTGTTTAGGTTTGTATTATGAAGTTGTTGCGGAAGATTATTCGGCTGTAGCTGGTTCAAGTGTACCTTTAAAAATTGAAGTCATTAATCGTTTGGGCAAAAATGTATCTTTGAAAAAGATCACTTTTCCAAATAATAAAGTCATCAATCCAAAGGAAAAATTAGCCACTAATCAGAAATTCGCCTATACAGAAACATTAAACCTACCAAAAGATTTTGCTTATTCAAACGCTTATTGGTTGAATAATAAAGCAACTTTAGGCATGTATCATGTGGAAGATCAGCTATTGCGTGGCTTGCCAGAAACACCTAAAAAAACCAGCGCGACTTTTGAATTTACCATCAATGGCACGACAATTAACTACGAAACACAAATCATTTATAAACGAACAGATCCTGTAAAAGGCGAGACTTATCGCCCATTTGAAGTTTCTGCTCCTGTGTTTGTTAACATTCCAGAGGACGTTTATATTTTCCCGAATGATGATAAAAAAACCGTTAGTGTAATTGTAAAAGCTGGAAAAACGGATTTGACAGGCGAAGTGATGCTGGACTTACCTAAAGGCTGGACTTCTTCTCCAAAAACGCATCAAGTTGATTTAAAAAAGAAAGGGCAAGAAGGCATGTTTTCTTTTGAAATTACGCCTCCGAGTGAACAAAGTGTTGGACAAATTACAGCAATGGTCAAATCTGAAGGTGTTGTTTATGATCAAGAAGTCGTGATTATTGAATATGATCATATTCCGACACAGACCGTTTTACAGAAAAGTACTGCAAAAATTGTTCGTATTGATTTGAAAAGAAAAGGGCAAAAAATCGGTTATATTATGGGCGCAGGCGATGCAATTCCAGCGAGTTTGCAACAAATTGGCTATGATGTAACGCTATTAAAAGACAGTGATTTGACCGTTGGTAATTTAGCTCAATACGATGCGGTTATCTTGGGTATTCGTGCTTATAATACTCGAAATAGATTGAAGTTTTCACAAGACAATTTATTTAAATATGTCGAAAATGGCGGTACAATGATCGTGCAATATAATACAGGTCATCGTTTGAAAGTTGATGAAGTCGCGCCATTCCCATTAGAAATATCCCGTGATCGAGTAGCAGTGGAATCTGCTCCTATTCGACTTTTAGCACCGAAACATTCCGTTTTGAATTATCCTAATAAGATTACTCAAAAGGATTTTGATGGTTGGGTTCAAGAGCGCGGTTTATATTTTCCAAATAAATGGGATGATAAATTTACCCCTATTTTATCATCTAATGATCCAGGAGAACCAGCTAGGGATGGCGGTTTGTTAGTCGCTAAACATGGAAAAGGCTATTATATTTATTCTGGGTATTCTTGGTTTAGAGAATTGCCTGCGGGCGTTCCTGGCGCATATCGTTTGTTCACTAACTTAATTTCTATTGGACAATATGACACACCTTAGATTTTATGATTTTAATAACTGTTGGCAATTAATCAATTGCCAACAGTTATTAAAATCATAAAAAATGCTCTTGACTTATCTTATTTCTTAATAAGTTTAATTGTTTTTCTAAATGTTTTGGACTGTATCGTGACTAAATAAATCCCAGAAGCTAAATCACTTCCATTATGTTGAATCACATGCTTTCCTGCTATTCTAAATTCATCCGTCAAAATTTCTTTTACTTTTTGCCCTATTGTATTTTGGATCACTATTGTCACATTTTCATCATTAGGCAAAGTGTACATCAAGTGAATATAATCACTAAAAGGATTTGGGAATATCTGGAAATTAACCTCCTCTTCCATTTTAGCGGTTATTGGAATATCTCTATCATTATCGTTAGTCCTAGCTCTTACTAAGACTGGATTATAGCCACTTTGACAAAAATCATTTAACACCTCTTCGCTAACAGGTGAAACACCTCCACTACAACCAGTAGGTGAACCTGCTATTACGGTCACATTAGGCAATAAACTTTGTGAGGTAATATCTACATCTGGACTTATGACAGTTAATTCAAATCCATTGGTATTAATATTATCTCCAATTGTTGCTTTTTCCCAAGCATAAAGCGTTGTGTTTTTGGTAAAGGTTTTATTTTCCAGCGTTAAAACAGAAGGAGTATCACTGAGATAAGTAATTGGAGGCAAATTAGCTAATGGCACATTAGTAAGATGTATCACATCTGTTTTATAGCTCCTCATAAAACAGCCTCTTTCTCATTTTCTAAAGCGAGTGTATTAAAAATAACTCGAACTTGTACATAAATTTCATAATCACCTTCCACAAAAACAGCTGGTGCTTGTGTATTTCTATCTCCTACATAATGATCTTCAATATCAATTACTAAATCCTTTAAACAATCCAATGGAAGGAATTCACTTCTATATAACTCCCCTGTAACTTCCTTATTTTCAAATTTAATATAGGAACTAAATTTCGAAGCTCCACGAACAACTTTTTCAAAATTAGTATTAGTTACAGGAAGCTTCATTCTAATTGATATTGCGGCATCAATTTTTTTATTCCTAGCTTTGCTGATGGATTCAACACATATTTTAATTCCTCTTCTAATTTAAATCTTCGATTATATTTATACATAGGAAGATGAGGAGACACCCCTTTTCGACCTACACTTATTTTCATTTTAGGGGTTTTAATTAAATTAAAATGACCTAAAATATTATCATAAATAGGATTATTTTCATCATTTAAACCTGTTTTATTACCACCAGGAGTATTGACAACAATAGGACTATGAGGGACACTCAAAGAAATTTCTCCATCTGCTTTAAAGGACAATTCTGTTTCAAATTGCATAGGTTTAGGTTCAGAAGTTTTTTTCCTCCTCCCATAAATAAATCCAAAACAGCTATTGCTTGTCCTACATAAGGTAAATTTTTAGTCCATGTTGGGAAATTAATAAGAGGAATTGCCTTTATAATCTTTCTGGTTGCTGTTTCACCAGTCGTACTTACGACCACCTCATCCATTTTTTCAATAGTTCTTTTAAAGCCTGCTAATGCTTTATAGGCTTTTACTCCTTTTCCAACATTCTCATTGACCTTATGAATAGTCTTTATTGGATTCTGTATCTCCTCCTGTATCCTCTAATACTTGTTCAATTGTACCTCCTCCTTCTAAATCTAAAGTAATTTTTGATACTTGCATCAATACAGGTTCTACTTTTATGGTAGATAGAAACCTACAAGTACAAGAACTGTAAGCAATAGGAATATCTGCATGAAGCTATGTAAACCCAGCATTTTTATATTCATTAGGAATTTCCATAAGTACAGGTTCGCTTGAAATATTATCTATTGCATTAATAGGCGTACGAGTATAGTCAAACATACCTGATTTATATGTTTTATTAAATTGAGCCACCTCTTCTTGTCCAAAATAAAACCTAATCAAAGCACTATTATAGCCATCATAATCTTTTAATAGTATAAAAACCCTAAGTTTACTTTCATATTTATTATACATCATCAAAAACGGCATATTCGTTTTATTGTCTGGTATTCCAAAATTTTTGGCTATAAATTCCCAACCATCATCTGTATAAAAATCCTTATCAGAAACATTTTGTAAAAAAGCAACATTAGTTTGCTCTATAAATGGTAACCCATGAAATGGACTTGTTCCATCTGGTGGATCATCGACACCTATAATATGGTATTCATAATTAGCTGGATCTCTCCAGTCCCAAACATCAACCGTTGGTTCGGTTGTATTCTCACCACAATAGCTCTGAGCTAATAACGGGCTATTGTAGGATATGATTAATAAAAATATTATATGCGAATTAAGAGTTGAATAAAATCAATAAGTCCTGATTATTAGTTATTTATAGATTGAAATATATTTAAACTATATAAGCGAGTAATAGTTTTATAGTAAAAAAGGCTTAAATCTAGTAATTCATATTAAAAATAGTTTTTTTAATTATCATATTTTAAAAATGACAATTTGTATTTTGTTGATAATCATTCTCAATTTTCAACTTTTAATTCGCATATTATATATTTTTTCATAATTATTGTATTCTTTTACCAATAAATGCTTTACTTACTCGTTGACCATTTTCGGTCACTTCATAATAAATTTTTAAAGTCTCTCGGTCTTCTTGCATATTGCCATATCCTGTTGGAGAACTACATTCTGGAAAGTATTGATGCATGTAATTGTTAATTCTAAAAGCAGTATAGCCAGAGTTATAACCAATTAACAGGTCTGTCACATATATCCTCAAAACCATAAGTAATCCGTTCATCTAATAGCAATCAGACATTAATTAGATACATAAATAAAGTCGAAATAAAATTTATACTTTTCACAAAAGAAATCTAGGGCATTAAAACATTTCTCATTATAAGAAACCAATGCCAAACCTTCAAAATAAAGATATAAAAACCGAAAATACTTAATAATCTATCCTTTAATCTATTTATGTATCCATTTATGGCTTTTTATATTATTAATATAAAAAAATACATTATTAACCAGTGTTTTCATATTTATACTTTTGTCTAGTTCCCTCAACCTGAATATTATTATATCTAAATAATTTTCATCTCTTATTTTAGAAAGGAATGAGTATAAAATAAAAACAATTATTCAACTATTCAACACAAACTGAAAAATGGTAACTGAACATAAAGTCCGATTAATACATCTTATATAATTATTATAGGGGTTGCATTAAAAAATGCACTTATCTATAAGTACCTTTTAATGCAACCCCTATAATAACAATTCCCTTTCGTATTTACTCTACATCGTATTATTCTCTACAATCTTATCATCTTTTTTTGTCCAATGTTTTCTTGATTTGAAATATTTTTTATTGACAATTAACAAACCAAAATCATGTCCATCCTCTTTTTCTCTTGAGGAGTGATGTGCACCATGAGCGCGAAGAATAGCTCTTGAATACTTCCCATCTAATCTTTTGAACCATTTAAAACGGCGATGAATATATACATCGTGAATTAGGAAATAAACCAAACCATACAACGAAATTCCAACGCCAATAAACAACACCCAAAAATGAGGCGAAAGCGATCCATAAATATAACAAGACATACTCGGTAGAGCAAAAACTAAAAAGAACAAGTCATTCTTTTCAAAGAAACCATCTTTTTCGTGATGTGGCAAATGATGATCTTCATGCCAAATCCATAAGAAACCATGCATGATATATTTGTGGGCAAACCACGCCATAAATTCCATTCCTGCAAATGCTGCAAGTGTAACGAATACATAAGTCCAGACCATTTTTTATAATTTAAATCGAGCAATAATATTAAAACCTAAAATATATAATCTATAACGGATTGACCGCTTCTTTGTTTGTACAAAAAAATAAATGCCGCATAATTTTTTACAATTATACAGCATTTATGCCCAATGATATCTATATATTTAAGTAGTAAATGCCTCAACTTCCCACTTTATCAGCTATTCACTATCAATGATCTCTAATTAAATTTTTTGTAAACTGATAATTCCATTGCTATTCGATATTCCCATTCTTTTTGCTTTTTTGGTCGCATGCTATAATGAGAATACAAATCATATTCGATTTGAGCTTTTTGCCATTTCCTTAAAAATGTGCCAACAAATTCATCAAATTCCGCCTCTTGTCCACACTTATAATCACGTTTAGACAAAGCTTTTCTCAATTTTCGGGCATATAGCTCTGTAATATCGAAATGAATTTGCTCATGCTGAAGGTGATGATCCGTATAAGCTTCTTGTTTAACCCAAGAATATTTTTTTTCAAAATAAGCTTGTACTCTATAAGCAATTTTTCCGTCTTCACAGCTTTTATAATGGACAATTCCAGAAGAAGTCAATGCACTAATATCTTCAAAATTATAATTCGGCTGACCTTGAAAATCATCCCAAGATAATTTTCGTTCTTGATTCCACAATATAGTACTGGGTTGAGAATTACTCTGCCCAAGGATTAATACTCCTAATAAAAATGTATATAAAATAAATTGTGGTGTTTTCATTAGTCTTGCTTTTTGCATTAAATAAAACAATAATACATTGATTGTCTTAGAATAAAATATTGACTTATTTATAAATTAACAATTTTCTAGCCAAAATATCTTAAATTATAAATAATCTATTGGCTTCCAGAGCAATTTCTTAAAATTTTGTACTTTATGGTTATTTACTTTTACGCCTTCTTCTTCTAAAAGTTGCTGCATTAAGTCTGGATGTGAAAAACTTGCTCTTCCAGACAGTTCTCCTTTGCTATTAACAACCCGATGCGCTGGTACTCCAGAGATCCCCGAAAAACTTTTCCCTAATGCCCAACCAACCATTCTTGCTGATCCTAAACTCAAATAATCCGCAATAGCGCCATAGGTTGAAACCCGTCCTTCAGGTATCATTTGAGTGACATCATAAACTTGTTGATAATAATTTTGCTTTGACATTGGTTCAATTAAAGGATTTTAATCGTATATATCCTCTAAAATACGAATTTTATGTGACGGTCAAAGTATGCGATGAACAGTAATTGAGTTAATTCTTTATCTTTGTGTCATATTTTCCAAACAGAGTTATTTTTCCTTCTTAGAAAACAAATGAATTATGTTAAAAACGCTTGTTAAGGCTAGTCAGATTACTAATTTAACGGATGCTCGTTATTTTGCAGCCCTCGAAGTAGAGTGGTTGGGTTTCCATTTTGATCAAGGACATGATACTTACATTTCTCCCCAAAATGTGATAGCAATTAAAGAATGGGTAGAAGGCCCCAAAATAATTGGAGAATTTGGAATGCAAGATAATGAAACAATCAAAGCAGCTATCGAAAACATAGGATTAGATGCGGTTCAACTAGGGCATTTTATACCTATTAATCAAGCTATGTTATTACCAGAAATTCCTATTATCAAAGAATTTAGGCTGGAGGATCGACTTGATGTTGATGCAGTAAGTGAGCATTTGTTTATGTTTTCAGATTATGTAGAGACTTTTTTATTAAAAGGTGATTTACAATGGAAAAAACTAAGAGGAAATTCTTTTTCTGTCGAGTTCTTAAAAGATATTTGCAAAAAATATCAAGTCATTTTAGCTTTTAATTTTAATGCCGCTGATATTCAAGAAGTATTAGATATTGTCCAACCTTATGGCATTAGTATTACTGGAGGCGAAGAAGAAGCTGTTGGTGTAAAATCCTTTGATGAACTAGATGAACTATTTGAAGTTATTCAACATGAAGAATATTAACAACCTATAACAATTCCTAAAATATCAAAACACAATCTAAAAATGAGACCAAAACAGATTCCTTTAAAGGATTTTTTTAAAAACCCCACTGCTACAGGTTATCAACTTTCCCCTGATGGTAAGCATATTGCTTATGTTGCGCCATACAAAAGCCGTATGAATATTTATATTCGACCAATTCACTCGGAAGAAACAACCAGAATAACCAGTATCGAAGATAGAGATATTAGTGGTTTTTTTTGGGGAAATAATACACGCATTTTATATGTTAGAGATTTCGGAGGAGATGAAAATTTTCACATACTAGCTTCTAATATTGACGGCTCTAATGATGTAGATTTAACACCTTTTGATGGTGTTCGCGCTCAAATCATTAATGATTTGGATCAAGATGAAGATCATATTATTATTGGTTTGAATAAACGAAATCCTCAAATATTTGACCCTTATCGCCTCAATGTCAATACTGGAGATTTGGAAATGATCGCAGAAAACCCTGGAAATATCACTTCTTGGATGGTCGATCATGCTGGGAAAATACGCATTGCAATCGCGACAGATGGCGTGAATGAAAGTATTATGTATCGAGCAACGGAACAAGAAGAATTTCGGATTATTCTAACGACTAATTTCCGTGAAACCTTAGCTCCTTTATTTTTTACTTTTGATAATCAATATATTTATGCCGCTTCTAATCTGGGGCGCGACAAAAGCGCGATCATCAAATTTGATATCGCCAATAATCAAGAATTAGAAGAGATTTACGCGCATCCTGAGGTAGATGTAACTGAATTACATTATTCTAAAAAGAAAAAACAGTTATCAAGTATTGCTTATACGACTTGGAAACGCCAGTTTCATTTCCTTTCTGAAGAAAGAGCAGCACTTCAAAAACGCTTTCAACAAAAATTAGACGGACAAGTTGGTATTGTTAGTTATAATAAAAATGAAGATATTCTTCTCCTTCGTACTTATAGCGATCGTTCTCTAGGTGCTTACTATATTTATAATAGTAATAAAGATACGCTTCAAAAAATTGCAGAAGTTAGCCCTTGGCTTCCAGAGGGGGAACTTTCTGAAATGAAACCTATTCAGTATCAAAGTCGAGATGGATTAACTATTCATGGTTACTTGACTTTGCCAAAAGGGCTTCCTGCCGAGAACCTACCTATCGTAGTTAATCCACATGGAGGGCCGTGGGTGCGCGACAATTGGGGCTTTAATCCAGAGATCCAATTTTTAGCTAATCGAGGTTATGCGGTGCTTCAAATGAATTATCGTGGTAGTACAGGTTATGGTCGAGCGTTTTGGGAAGCAGGCTTCAAGAAATGGGGTTTGGAGATGCAAGATGATATTACTGATGGCGTGAATTGGCTCATCGAAAAAGGCATTGCTGACAAAGACAAAGTAGCTATTTATGGTGGAAGCTATGGCGGTTATGCGACTTTAGCTGGTATTACACTCACACCAGATGTTTATGCTTGTGCTATTGATTATGTCGGTGTTTCTAATTTGTTTACTTTCATGAATACCATTCCGCCGTATTGGGAACCTTACCGAGCGACATTATACGCAATGGTTGGTAATCCTGATGATCCTGCTGATCACAAAAGGATGAAAGCGACTTCGCCTGTTTATCATATTGACAAAATCAAAGCACCTTTATTGATTGCACAAGGAGCAAAAGATCCGCGAGTAGCACAAGCCGAATCTGATCAAATGGTAGAAGCTTTGCGCAAAAATGGAATTGATGTCATTTATTTATTAAAAGAAAATGAAGGACATGGTTTTAGAAACGAAGAAAATAAATTTGAGTTTTATGAAGCTATGGAAAACTTTCTTAATAAATATTTAAAAATCTCGTGACTTTTAACTTTAGTATTAATCTAAGTTATTAGACTTTATTCTAAAAAATTTAGAATGAAGTTTAATATATAAATAAAAGTAAATTTTTTTAACCTAAATTTGCTTTCTCTTATTCTTTAATCATTTAAATTTTTTTTCATGCCTGAGATAGACATAGATATACAGGAAATTATTACATACTTAAAAGAATTAGCTCCAAGTGTTATTGCAGCTATTTTAATTTTAATTGTTGGATTTTGGATAGTTAGTAATGTCCTTAAAATTGCTAGAAAAGCAATGGAAAAAGGAAAAGTAGACAAAACATTACGTCCTTTTCTTTTATCATTGATCAGTATTGTTTTAAAAATATTAGTTGTTGTTTCTGCTGCTTCGCAAGTAGGTATTGAGACGACTTCGCTTATTGCATTGATTGGTGCAGCAGGTTTGGCTATTGGTTTAGCACTACAAGGAAGTTTACAAAACTTTGCTAGTGGTGTCATGGTTTTGATTTTCAAACCATACAAAGTTGGTGATTTAATTTCAGTTCAGGGCTTTACTGGCGTTGTTCAAGAAATTCAAATTTTTAATACCATTTTGATCAAACCTGATAATCAAAAGGTGATCGTTCCTAATTCTTCTATTACTGGCGGACCGATTACTAATATTTCTGGTCAGGGCAAAATTAGAGTTGATATGGTTTTTGGTGTTGCTTATGATGCTAATATTGACAAAGCTCGCCAAGTCATTCAAGCAGTTGCAGATGAGAATAAATTGATTTTGAAAGATCCAGGTGTTGATATTTTTGTTACAGAACACGCGGCTAGTTCAGTCAATTTTGCAGTTCGCCCTTGGTGCGATCCTGCTCATTATTGGGATGTTTATTTTTATATGCACGAAGAATTGAAAAAAGCATTCGACAAAGCCAATATTGGTATTCCTTATGCGACTTATGATATTAATATTATCAAATAAAGTCTTTTTCAAATTCACGAAAAAATAAAGGCATAGGAATCATAGTGATTTTCTATGCCTTTATTTTTTCTAAAAAGTCGATCAAATGATTTATATCACTCAATTAATTTATATCAAAGAAGGCGAAGTAGCTGCTTTTCTCGAATTTGAAAATCACGCCATTCCATTAATGAGCGAATATGGCGGGCAATTATTACTAAGAATTCGACCGACTGATGATACTTTTATCGAAATCAAAGGCAAAAAACCTTATGAAATCCATTTTCTGACCTTTCCTTCGGAGGAACGATTAGCGGCTTTTCTCAAAGATGACCGACGACAATCACTTGTTCATTTGAAAGAACAATCAATTGAATCTGTTCTTTTGGTGAAAGGGCAGAAAATGTAGATCGCTTGTTTATTCTGACACTCGAACAATCGGCGAAATATTATCCAATAATAAATGACCATTACAAGGAAAGTTATCCTTATCTGAATAATCAACCTTAAACGTAATCACCTCATAGTTATCATCAACTATAAACTTTGCCTTATAAGTTTGCCAGTCTTGATGATTAATCTCTGTTGATTCATATAGTAATTGATTATTTTCGCAATAATTAAATCCACCCCAAATCTGTAAAATAATAGGGGTTTTAAAATTAATGACCTTTCTCTCTGTTCGCGAAGCAGACATTAACTTTTTGGCTTGTGCCAATGAAAACGCCATTTCATACATCGTTCCTTTCTGAAAAGCACGTGGCAATTGTTGAGAAATATTCTCAACCGTTCGATCTGATCTCACAACCATTCCAACAAATTGATCGCCATCCATAGCCGCACTTCTTACTTCAAAGTAGTTTGAATGTGAGCTATGTAAATCTGGTGGGCTATTTTGATCTTTGCAATGAAACCAATTTCTGGGCAAAGTGCTATGACCATGTTTTCCCTTTTCAAAGGAGCTATTTTTTAAATAAATAATAGAATCGCTTGATACCTCTTGGGAAGATGCATCTGAATTTTGGATCTTCAAATTCTGACAACTTGAAGATATATAAAGAAGAAAAAGTAAGCAAAGAAAATTACGCATCTGTATTTATTAATTAGGTTAAAAATAATTCAACTTAGCTATTTTCCAACTTGATAGATTGGAGAAACATTATCTATCAAAATATTTCCATTATAAGGATATAAGGAATATTCTTCATCAAAAGAAGCCTCTAAAATAAGTACATCAAACGATTGCTCGACCGTAAATTTCACAAAATATGTTTTCCAATCCGTATGATTAATACTTTCACTTAAATAAAGCAATTGATCTCTATCACAAGCATCTGTACCGCCCCAAATTTTTAAAACCAGAGGTGTGTCAAAATTCGCTTCTTGATTTGTACTTCTTGATACGGAAACCAAATCCTTTGAATAAGTCAAATCTAAAGAAAACATATAGGTATCCGTCTCAACTAATTCATATTCTAAAACCTGTGCAATATGTTCCGAAGTCCGATTGTCTCGCGCCACTAAACCTAAAAACTGCTTACCTTCTGGTGCACTATGTTTCACATAAAAAAAACGATTATCATTTCCATGAATATCAGGAGGTGATTCTTTAGGAAATCCTGTATTAGAACATATTTTCCATTTTATTGGAATAAAACTATGCCCAGAAGGACTATCTTCAAAAGAAGGATTTTCTAACTCCACAATGATAGCCTTATCATTCGCCATAAGAAGGCTGTCATCATTCGAAAATATTTGTTGAGCTACGGGTCTATCTATAATCTGGTATCTTGTACGACCGTCTCCCAAGTCTGTGTCATGAATAGTTAAATTTCCAATTTGACAACTCCATTGCAAACAAACGACTAAAAATAAGCAAATAAAATTCCGCATCTATGTCTATTAATTAGGTTAAAAATAATTCTATTGGGTTCGTTTCTTAGTTCTATAAATCGGGGAAACATTATCTATCAAAATATTTCCATTATAAAAATTGTCATGATCCGCCTCATCAAAAACAACTTGAAAAGTAATCGTATCAAAAGGTCGTTCAGCTTTAAATTCCACCAAATACGTTTTCCAATCCGTATGATTGACAGGCTCGCTCACAAAAAGCAATTGCTTCCAACTACACACATTCCGACCGCCCCAAATTTTCAAAATTAAAGGCTTATCAAACAGAACATGCTTTCTTGTTTTTCTAGTTAAAGACCTCAATCTTTTGGAATGAGCTAGATCTACTGAAAAAGCATAATTCTTGCCTTCCACCATTTTCTTGGGAAGTGCTTGCCCAACATGTTCTTTTGTGCCATTATCTCGCGCTACTAAGCCTAAAAACTGATCGCCTTCTGTTGCGAGGTGCTTAATATCAAAAAAGCCTGTTAATGATTTATGAATATCTGGAGGAGATTCCTCGGCATTAAAATTACATATAATCCAACCCTTTGGAGTAGTACTATGTGCGGCAGGACTATCCTCGAAAGAAGGGTTTTTAATTTTTGTATAAATAGTCGCACCAGTCTTCCAATTGAGCAACTCCTCGCTTGAAATAGCCTTTTGTGAAATTCCGATTTGTTGAACTTGACAGCTCCAATAACAACAAATGATTAGAAATAAGGAAAGAAATTTACACATATGTTTTTTATTATTTTTGGTTAATATTGAATTTAAAATGTTTTTTATTTAAAAGCCTAATACCTTTTTCTTCGCTTCCGCAGTTGGTAATGGTGCTTTTTCAAAAATAATAGATTCTATTCCTTGATTGATTAATCTCTCTGATTGTTCTTTATTAAATGCAATAGCATCAATATATTGTTCTGGTAATTCATGGTCTGGAAAAATAGCTTCAACAGGGCATTCTGGCACGCAAGCATGACAATCAATACAATCGACAGGATCTATGACTAATTGATTGGCTAATTCATAAAAACAATCGACAGGGCAGGCTGCTACACAAGTAGTAAATTTACAATCGACACAGTTTTTGGTAACGATATAAGCCATTTTTTATAGGTATAACTCTTTTTGGGAATTGATTTACAGAGCTAATTTACAAAGTTTTTTTGCTTTTCTGAAATGTTAATGACCGAACAATGAGCAATCAATTAAAACCCATTCTTAAAATTTGTACTTTTACTGTTAAGTTTTACTTAAAAAAAGAAGTTAAGTGATTTCTCGCTTTATCTGAGCGTTTAAACTATTTATCTTTTAATGAAAAAACAACTGTGAAGAATATATTTTCAATTGCTATACTATGCTTATTAGGCATAATGCTCAGTTTGCCGAATACTAGTTTAGGGCAACGTACCGCCGAATTTATCACGCCCTCTCCTACCGATAATCCAGCAAATGACGATACAGCAAAAGTTCAAATTGTCTTTGCCGAAAGTCTATTAGGTCGTTTGGATGGCAATCAGCGAATCAAAACACTCGTAGGCAATGTTCAGCTTCGACATAAGGATGTTGATATGCGCTGTGATAGTGCGATTGTAATCGGCAATGATGTAGAAGCTTATGGCAAAGTTATTATTATTCAATCAGATACAGTCCAAATCTTTGCGGATTCTGCTTTTTATTATGGCAATGCCCGAGAAACCAGACTAAGCGGTGATGTCGTTTTGACCGATAGTAACGCCAAACTTTTTACCGATGAGCTGGATTATGATTTAAATACAAAAATCGCATCTTATGATTCGGGCGCAATTTTAGAAACAGATGAAACCCGATTAAGTAGCGATCGAGGCTATTATTTCACTAAACAAGGTGTTGCCCATTTCGGTGGAAATGTCGTTGTTGCAGATCCAAATTTTTCCCTCACTGCTGATACTCTAAAGGTCGATACAGATAAGAATATTTCATATTTTATCGCACCTACTAATATTTTAACCAAAAACAATGAGCAAATTTATTGTGAAAAAGGGTTTTATGATTCTAAAAATAATTATGCAGAATTTGAGGAACGAGCGCGACTAAAAAATAAAGATGGTTTTGCAAAAGCTAAAAAAATACGCTACGATGGAGACGCAGAAAAAATCTACCTCGACGGCGATGCCTATTTCAAAAATGATAAACAAAC
>CAKZLL010000294.1 GCA_937125475.1 uncultured Saprospiraceae bacterium
ATGAGCGTTCCTAGCAATTCATTGGAAGCGGTAGGATTCGCAATTTTTACAGTCATTTCGTTCGGACTTTTATTGACTAAAATGGATGTTAAATCTAAATCGCTTGGCAAATTTCCATCATATTCTATTCGGTAAATATTTTCTTTAAACTGATTTTTAATATCTTTTACTTCGCCTTCTAGCACGTTTTTGCCTTGATTAATTAAAACAATTCGCTCACAAATTTCCTCCACCTGTTCCATTCGATGGGTCGAAAAAATGATACTTGCCCCATTTTTTTGCAATTCACGAATTTCGTCTTTGATCAAATTAGTATTGATCGGATCAAGCCCAGAAAACGGCTCATCCAAGATCAAAAGTTTAGGCTGATGCACAACAGTAGCGATAAATTGGATCTTTTGCTGCATACCTTTGGATAGTTCTTCGACTTTTTTGTTCCACCAATCAGCAATGTCAAATTTATCAAACCAATAATTAATTTGCTCTTTGGCGTTCTTTTTACTCAAGCCTTTGAGACGGGCTAGATACATCAAATGTTCTCCGACTTTCATTTTTTTATACAAGCCACGCTCTTCTGGCATATAGCCAATTTGCGTGGGGTGAAAGCGGTTGAGTTTTTCTCCATTAAGGTAAACCGTGCCACTATCCGCGCGAGTGATCGTCGTGATAATGCGTATAATTGAGGTTTTGCCTGCGCCATTTGGACCGAGCAAACCGAAAATACTGCCTTTAGGAACTTTAAAACTCACATCATCCACCGCCACGTGTTTCTGATAGGTTTTGCGAACATTGTCAAGATGTAATACAGACATTTAGTTGAGCATTAGTTATTTAAATTAATAGTAGCGAAAGTGCAGTAAATTGATTAAATCCCTATTGTTTATTCGACTAATATTTGATTTTTTTATAAGTGTAAGGAATAAAGTAAGTTTTGTTCGTTCCTAAATTTAGATCCAATCCATTTTTTTTACGGTTAAATCATGCTCAATTTTGCCTGTATGTTTAGTCGTTTTAGGCTCAAATAACATAATCCAAACTTCTTGATCTTTGGTGTGCGGTCGATGCTCTATGCCTTTAGGAACGATAATCATTTCGCCTGCTGAGGTCGATGTAGTTGGGCGATTTCGATAATCCATGTAGAGCGTTCCTTTGATAATCATGAATAATTCGTCTTCATTTTCGTGATCGTGCCAAACAAATTCGCCTTTAAGTTTAGCTAATTTGACATACTGTCCATTGAGTTCTCCAATGATTTTGGGTGTCCAAAATTCATTAATAAGCTTGAATTTCTCTTCAAAATTGATTGTTTGTAACATTTTGATTGAATTATTATTTAGAATAAAAAAACAGGCTTTCTCAACTTAGTAGTTGGAAAGCCTGTTTTCAGATTAAAAATCAGCCTGTTTTAATTAATGAGCAATCATTAATCGTTTAGTCTGAACTCCTTCTTTCGTTTTAACTGAAATAAAATACATTCCCGTTGATAAACGATTTGTATTTATTGTATAAGTATTCGTATTATTCGCTGTATGATTAGAAATCAACTGTCCTACTGAATTATACATTAGGATTGTTTTTTCTACTGAAATATACTCTTCATTGAATTGTAATTGTACATAATTGTTAGCTGGATTTGGCATCATTTCAAATGCTGCTGTTACCGCTATATCATTTGTACTAACTGATCCATCGTGCATCATTACATCATCCCAGTAATAAGTCTTACCTGTACCAGCAGTTCCAAAATCGAAGAAGATTACCACTTTGTCATATGTATTAGCAAGGTTCAAAGCAGGTGTACCCACTACTTCATTCTTCAAGTTAAACACTAATGTTTCCCATTGACCAGCTACTGTTGTCATAGTTTCTGTTTCAACAGTTGGTCCACCATTTGCATTTTCTAACTTAAATCTCACTGGTATATTTGCATCTGGAGACCAGACACGTACCGACATCATTGTATCACTTGCCGTAAATGGAATTGGATTAACTAATCCAGCATCCCCTACTACCGTACCAGCCCATGTTTCAGAACTATCAGCCTTTGTACTCTCCACTACTGTATTATTCGGATCAGTAGGATCTACTATAAGAAAAGAACTATTACCACCAAAGTCAGCTATTGCATAATCAATCGTCATAGTATCTTCAAAAGTAATCGGTAGATCTGGTCTAGCAAGAAGAATTGGACAAGCTGTATCTCCTGTACAAACTGCAAAACAAGTTAAAAGCGTCGTATCACTCCAAACATTTGGTAAACGACGATCATCGAAAGGCGCAACAGCACAAGGTTGACCAGTGATATCTTCTTTCGCTCCCCATCCTGAATTACCATTAGTGAAAGTATAATCACTTGTAAATCCTTCTGGTTGTCTAGTTGTAAATTCCCAAATACCATCATTATTAGTATCTGTCATTGGATTATCCCCTGGATTACCAAAAGCTGCTCCACCTGCAATATACATGCCTGTTGGATCTACTGTGATATTCGCTGTATTAACTAAGAATGTAACATCAACTGAATCAACAGGTATTGGTGAACAAGCCATACAACTATTCCAACAAACCGTATCAACAGTCATATTCATATTACCATATGCCAAAAATCTATTGGTGAAATTACCTGATGTTTTCGTACAAGGCATTCCTGACATCAATGGCTCAGTAGCTGCTGAACCTTCAACATGGAATTTGTATTCCATTGAATCATTTTCTGCAACAGTAAGCGTTCCTGACCATAATCCATTTCCTTGATCCGTTAAAATATTTGAAGTAGCTGACCAACCATTGAAATTTCCAAAAATATAAACATCTGTAAAGGCTGAACCATATTGAGACATATCAACTGTAAATGTCAAATCAACCATAGCAGGTGGAGCTGGACAAACTGTATCAGTTACACAACTTCCAAAACAAGTCAAAAGTGTCGTATCACTCCAAACACCTGGCAAATTACGATCATCGTAAGGAGCAACAGCACAAGACTGACCTATAATATCTTCTTTTGCTCCCCATCCAGAATTACCATTAGTGAAGGTATAATCACTTGTAAATCCTTTTGGTTTTCTAACTGTAATTTCCCAAACACCATCGTTATTCACATCGGTCATTGGATTATCGCCTGGAGTACCAAAATGTAATCCACCTGCAATAAACAAACCTGTTGGATCAACGGTAGGAATATTTGCTGAATTGACTAAGAAAGTAATATCAACTGAATCTGGTGCTGGAGGAGGAGTTACAGGACAAGCCATACAACTATTCCAACAAACTGTATCAACAGTCATATTCATATTACCATATGCCAAAAATCTATTGGTGAAATTACCTGATGTTTTTGTACAAGGCAAACCAACGGTTAATGTTTCGTCGCCTAATGTTCCATTATTATCAAATACAAATTTATACTCTAATGAATCGTTTTCATTTACAGTGATTGTTCCTGACCATAAACCACTTCCTTGATCTGCTAGTACATTAGATGTATTACTCCAACCATTGAAAGTACCAAAGATATTAACACCTGTAAATGTTCCTGTATATTGAGACATATCAACTGTAAATGTCAAATCAACCATAGCAGGTGGAGCTGGACAAACTGTATCAGTTACACAACTTCCAAAACAAGTCAAAAGTGTCGTATCACTCCAAACACCTGGCAAATTACGATCATCGTAAGGAGCAACAGCACAAGACTGACCTATAATATCTTCTTTTGCTCCCCATCCAGAATTACCATTAGTGAAGGTATAATCACTTGTAAATCCTTTTGGTTTTCTAACTGTAATTTCCCAAACACCATCGTTATTCACATCGGTCATTGGATTATCGCCTGGAGTACCAAAATGTAATCCACCTGCAATAAATAAACCTGTTGGATCAACGGTAGGAATATTTGCTGAATTGACTAAGAAAGTAATATCAACAGAATCTGGTGCTGGAGGACAAATAAGAGAATATGTCCCTATTGGCATTGGAACTGGCGAACCAGCATTTGTTGTTTGATTATCAAAATTATTCTTTGGGGCAATTGTCCAATTTCCAATTTGGAAAACAGTACTATCTGGCCCTGTTGAACAATTTCTATAAACCCAAGTATCTACATAATCCCAAGGTGTATTAGTTCCATTAACATTTGGATCACCATAAATATCAATAATTTGACCTTGCTCATATAACTCTACGGCATCATTACCGTTGAAATTCATAGCTTGTGATCCACTAGGTGCATCTTGAAAATCTGCATGAATACCAAAGAAACTAAAGAATTGAGCAGTATCGTTTGCTACGTAAAGAATATCACCTGCATTAGCTGAAACAGCAGGAAAAGTGTATTCTTGACCATCAGTTCCACCACCATTATTTGCAGTACCGACACCAAATGTACTTAAATCAGCAATATTATTAACAACATATACTTCAATACCTTTAGGACTTCCACTAATTGGACCATCAAATAAAGCTGTTAATTTCAAATCTTTTGTTAATCCTGCAGGAGCTGGCACAGCCATCATCACATCATCCCAATAGTACGTTTTATTTCCACCTGCTGTATTGAAGTCGAAGAAGATCACTATTTTATCATAAACATTATTAATATCTAAAGCTGAACCAGTTACTTGATTGGCAAGATCGAATACTAAAGTTTCCCATTGTCCTGATGTAGTTGTTGTATCTTCTGTTTCGACACTAATCATACCGTTAGCAGTGTTTTCTACTTTTAATCGAACTGGAATATTAGCATCTGGCGACCAAACACGAACTGACAATTTTGTATTTGTCATCGTAAATGGAATTGGATTAGCCAAGCTATTATCACCTACGATTGTTCCTGCCCAAGTATTAGCTCCTGTCGCTTTGTTGGTCGAAACCACATGATTATTAGGATCAGTCGGATCAACTACAATCGAAGAACTTGTATTTCCAAAGTCAACTATTTTATAATCAATCGTTGCGGAACCTTCAAAAGTAATTGGTAAGTCTGGCTTAGCCAATACTGGCGCAATGACACAAATTGTATCTGTTGCACAAGTTTCATAACAAGTTAGAAGAGTAGTGTCACTCCAAATACCTGTTGCTGGTAAATAACGATCATTCCATTGTCCTACTGCACATGGTAAACCGCCTAAACTTTCCTTAGCTCCCCAGCCAGAATTTCCATTCAAGAAAATATAATCGCTAGAAAATCCTTTTGGTCTTCTCAATGTAATTTCCCAAACACCATCATTATTAGCATCTGTCATCAAGTTATCACTTGGTCCGCCGAAGCCAGAACCGCCACCAATATATAAACCTGTTGGATCTACTGTGATACTTGCTGTATTGACCAAAAAGGTAATATCTACGGAATCGGCTAGAACTTCTACTTCGTTAGTCGTATTTACATTTGTGGTTAAAATTACTGTTGCTTCATTTAAATCAAGATCATCAGACATTGTAAGTAAAGCATCAGTACTCCAATTGAGAGCATTTGTCCAGTTGCTAGTTGAGGCACCTCCATTCCACGTCACTGTGGCGGCTTTTAATTGAAGTGATGCCCCTACAACAAGAACAACTGCTAGAAACAGTTGTAGAGTAAATTTTTTCATAATAGTTATTTAATTAATTAAATAGGGAAGGGTTTTCTTCTAAAAAAGATTTTAGTAAGTTTTAGTCTTTTTAGATGAAAAAACAATAAAAACCTAGGCATCTGACGCTTTCAAAGTATCAAATACCTAAATTTCTATGATTTTTTTTGTGAAATTGATAGTTTTCATCCAAAGACATCTTGATAATTTTTTTATGAGAAAACCCATTTAAATAGACTGAATTTCAAATAATTATCAACAAACATTAGAAAAAAATTATGCTTCTTCTTAATTTTTACCGAAAATGGAAAGCGAAATAAAAAAACGATTAGCAAAAGTATTTTATTAGATGCTTCGTTTTTTTTGGCAAAAATTATCAAAGAATCATAATTTATAAAATGAAAAATTATCCTTTATTTTTCATGTTTCTAAAAATTTCCTTACTGATAATAAGCGATATAGTTCAATTATTTAGAGACAAGGAAATAAATAAGCTACCCAAGATTGCATGATGAATTTTATTTTTTACAAGGTGCATTTTACGCAGCATAGCGAGCTATACAAGAAAAAAGCAAAGCAATAAAAAGTAAAATTCATAGCAAGATGGGGAGATTATTTTTTGCGCGCTCCCTTAGATGAAATCAATATTTGAAAAGTTTTATCTAAGTAGCTGAATATAACTAAATAAAATCCACTCTTATTCTAAGAATTATTCTAATCTTAGAATTTTTAAAACCTATGTTTTTGAATAATGAATAAGCTAGAAAAGTATATAAAAAAAATGATTTGATCAAATATGTCCTTTTCTTGGAAGCTAAAAAAAACATCTAAATGAGGCGTTAAATATCGCTTAAACAAGAGTACAAAGCGTTGATTCATAATCTATTCTAATTAATTAACCAATTTGCTTGTTTTAGAAATTTCTTCTACTTCATTTGATCTTTTATTATAAAAAACATCAGCCGATTAGATAGGGTTTATAAATGAGTTGATTTTGATTTTTTTAAAGTTTAGCAGATCAAATTATTTCTTGTAAAAAAATTATTTCATTTTTGATTTCAAGAAGTAACAGGCATTATTTTTTAAATTAAATAATAATGCAATGTATATTTGACTGATAAGCAAAAGATATTTTCTAAAGAACATTTACTTGTGTATAAATAGATGTATTCACAGAAATATTTTTTTATTTAAAAATATTTTGTTGTGGTTATGTTGTCATTATTGGCTCTAACTAAAACTATACTTACTACTCATCATTACATGTGGTTATTTAGTCACGATACTTGTGATATTGTTTTTTGTTGTAGAAAAAGATAAAAAGCTATACTGAAATTAATCGGATACTTAGTGACAAGTACTAAAATAATATCTATGAAGTTCGCATGAAATATAAGATTGCTAATAATTATTTTTGCAT
>CAKZLL010000295.1 GCA_937125475.1 uncultured Saprospiraceae bacterium
TATCTTGCGAATACTGTCATCAATAAATACCATATCCTGAATAGTATAGTTCCCAATTTCTTTTAGTATTTGAAATGCCACTAGATTGAAACACTACGCCTCCTAAATCTAACAATGTTATTTTTTGTTGTTTCATTTTTCTATACTTTTTGGTCTACCTGATTCTTCTAAGAAATATATTAAGCAATAATCCATTCAAATTTATACAAAAAGAGTTTAGGACTATACTTTTATAATAGTATAATCAGTATCAGCTTCAAATTTTATCAAAAACAAAATCACCTATAACTAAATTTTAGTTATAATAACTAAAAAAAACTTGCATAAGTATTTTTTTAATTATATACTTGCACTATGAAACATTATTTAAATAAAAATGAAGAAGCAGTCATGCAAATCATATGGCGATTGGAAAAGGCCTTTCTAAAGGAAATAGCCGAAGAATTTCCAGAACCCAAACCTCCTTATACGACAATTGCATCTGTCGTTAAGAAGTTAGAAAAAAATGGATTAATTGGCTTTCGCTCATTTGGAAAAACGCATCGTTACTTTGCAATACTCCAACAAAAAGAATATAGCGGCTCGTCATTGAAGAACATTCTGCATAATTATTTTGGTGGTTCTTATGAGCAATTGGTTTCATTTTTCATGAAAGAAGAAGAATTAGATATCAAAGAATTAGAAAAAATTTATAATAACCTAAAGTCAAAACATCCAAATGATGATGGCATTCTTTAATTATCTCTTAGAATTGAGCGTTTGCATTACTGCTTTATATATTTTCTATATTTTGATGATGCAGCAAGAGAAGTTATTTCGATTAAATCGGTTTTATTTATTGTCTGCATTAATGCTTTCTGCAATAATTCCTTTGATTAATATCAGCTTGCCAACTGGCGCACCACAATATTTAAATGACATTGTATTCAGTGATGGATTAATTACGAATATTCCTCCTGATGTTTCCGAAAAGTCCGCTGTTTTATTCGAATTATCGCTTTCTAATATATTGATGAGTATCTATATAATCGGCATTTTGGTGATGTCTATTCGCTTGATAAGTAGCTGTATTAATGTTTTTTTACTGAGTAGGAAAGGAGAAAAAATAGCGAAAGAAAACTATACGCTCATTCTTATAGAAAAGGAATTACCTGTGTTTTCATTTCTAAATTATGTCTTTTTATACAAAAATCATACTTATAATGAACAAGAAAAAGCAGTTATTTTGACCCACGAGGCGGCACATATTAATGAACTCCACACGCTTGATATTCTATTGATGGAATTCATCAAAATCACACTTTGGTTCAATCCGATTGTATATCAATATCAAAGAAAATTAAAAGAAGTCCACGAGTATTTAGCGGATGAAGCTGTTATTAATACAAAATGCACGGCTGTTCAATACGCTACACTCATGATGCAAGAAGCTCGGAAGTATACGGCACATACACTTCCGATTACTCATTATTTTCATAATCAATTAAAAAATCGACTAATTATGCTAAGTACAACTAAAAAACCCAATCGAGGGTTTAAAACTTTTTTAAGTTTACCCGTTATTTTAACTCTATTTATTGCATTTTCTATCAATGGAGACATTTTCGGGCAAGACAAACAGGTTGGAACTTCTTGGGAGAAAAACGAAAAAGGTGTTTGGGTACTAAAATCGGATACTCCAACAGAAGAAGCTTCTAAGCCTGCTCCAGGTCAATGTTATGTAAAATGCCAGCCTCCAGGGGAAAAAGACCTAGATAAAGCAGAATGGAAGCAGGTAGTTTGTCCTGCTATGATGACCGAAAGTTATATTAACAATATTACCAAAGCATTGGCCGCTAAAGGTTATACGGTAGGTATTGGCGCTATTAAAACAAAAGCAGAGACAAAAAAACTAAATCCTTATTCGCTTGATGAAGTAACTCAAGCTGCTTTGGTGCAATTCCAAAAAGATAACAAACTCAGCGAAGGAAAATTAACAGCAGAAACACTAAAACTGTTAAATCTACCTACTGAATAATTTTTTAATCAAACCCCTTATATTTCACTAAAAAGCAATCAGTCAATACTATTTCGATAGTATTGGCTTTTTTATTTCACTTATTCAAGCTAAATCCGTATCAATACTAATCGCTGTTAAAAGCTCTTTTTCAGTTGGTTTCTCGAATTTAGTTTCCATAAAATCGAACATTCCAGGCGTTACTTTGAATGAGAAAGTTGAGCCTTTTTTAATATTTCGTTCTAAAACTCGTCTTCGTCTGAGCGAATGAGGTGCATTGATATAATGCAATTGTGTCGAGATATTTTCAGTTTTTGCTAAGGTTTGAAATAATTCTCTTTTTGCTAATTCCGTAAAACCAAGGTCAAGAATAACATCTGTACCACAATTTGATATTTGTTTAGCAATTGACCAAATTTGCTTTTCACACCTTGCCACTCTTTCCATTATCCACTTGAAATTCATGGATTTTGGCAAATCTTCTCCATACAATTTCCACATCCAATCATCAATTGATAAATGAACACCCTTTACTTCTGATGATAATTTTTTAGAATACGTAGATTTACCCGCGCCTTGTGGGCCAAAAACGATATGTATTTTGCTCATTTTCTCTTTTATTAAAATGTTCTTTTGGGCATATTTTAAATTAATCCCTTCTTGTATATTCTTCAATCAGTTTCACACCTCCAAATATGATAATTGCACTTGCAATTGCAATAAGTCCAGCATTATGAGTGTTATTTAAAACTACTTGTTGCCCAGATTTATATTCTTTTAAATAAGCAATATGTAACTCATCAGTCATTTCTATAATCGCAATAGAGAAACCTATTATTCCTGCTATTATTAACAGCAGTCCGACAAGTTTAGAAAATAATGATTTTTTTCATGTTTATTGATATGAATTTATTATCCCTTTCTTATTATATTATTCTTTTAAATAACGATTAACTTCTTTTCTATACCAAAGATCATCAGGCAATTTATTTAACCTTATCCATTTCTCAATAGTTTCCTCGTTAAAGTTTTTTTCAAGGCTTATCGCTTTTTTGAGTGACAAACGAATCAAACCCAAAGTAGCTTCATACGCTATCGCACCATCAACATCATTATCACTAAATTTATTTAATTTGGATAGGATTGATCTCAATTGAGTAATTAATAGCCAAATATCTAAGTATTCTTCCTCCTTAATTTTTTTGATTCTGAAATTTTGAACCAACATTACCAATACACTCAAAATGCCTGCAATAATGCTCAAAATACCAAGTACTATTATTAATTGCTCATTCATTTATTTTCTATTAAAAATCAAATTAAAATAAAACTTAGGTGATTGTAATTTCTTACACAAATCATCATCCGAAAACATAGCCGAAAGTCTTCTTTTTTATTGTTTCAAAATACTTAAATATTCCTTCCAAGCTCCTACTTCGCCTTTATATTGTTTTGCCATAACTCGTGAAATTTGCGCAATATGTCCTAAGTCATGGACTACCCAAGTTCCTAAAAGTGCTTTCAGATTAACTGCTCCTAATTCGGGATGAATGCCTTCTTTTGCTAAATCAATTTCATTAACTTGAAGGTTTTTCAACTCGTTTACATTACTTGTTCTAAGTTCTTTAAATTCTTCTAACAACTGTTCAATTGTTCTTTCTTCTTCATTCATTTGAGCAAATCGGTCAAATGGTTCGAATGTTTTATCCACTGAATTTGATAAAATAATTTTAGCTCTTGTAATCCAATCTGTTTTTTCGCCATGAATTAAATGCCCAACTATATCGTAAGGACTCCAAGTATTTTCGCCTTCATTATTTTTCACCCATTCCGCAGAAATCCCAAGTAACATAACCTCTAGTATTGAAGGTGTTCGACTTAGGATTTCAATTGATTTGTCTATTTCGAATGTCATATTAAAGGATTGATTAGTCTATTATTCAATAATTTTTACTTTCTATTAAAAATCAAATTAAAATAAAACTTAGGCGATTGTAATTTCTTACGCAAATCTACATCCGAAAACATAGCCGAAAGCACTTCACCAAATTGTTTATTATTCGCCAAAACGCGCGTAGTAAACGCAACCATCCAAGGTTTGAGCAAGCCTTTTTGAAGGCGATAACTCACTTTTAGCTCGTCCCAAAGCTTGTCATAAACCATTTTATCGTAAGCATCCATGAATTCCGACGAGAAATTATCTGCCTCTAAGCACTTCTGCGCGTGCAATGCCGCAAATCGTCCGCTAATCACTGCATTCCCAATTCCTTCACCCGTCAAAGGATCAATCAAAGACGCTGCATCTCCAATCAACATAAAGTTATCGCCCGATAATTTGCGTTTTTTAGAACCTAACGGCAAGCCAAACCCTTGTAATTTCCCAACTAATTCGGCATCTTTGAAACGTTCTTTAAAACGTGGATGTTCCTTGAGCAAACGAATCATATCGTCTTTTAGGTTCACTTTATTCTTAGAAATCAAATCCGAACGCATGCCTACACCTACATTCGCTTGCCCATTTGGCAATGGAAAAACCCATAGATACCCAGGCAAAAATTCCTTTAAATAATGTAATTCAATAAAGTTAAATTGATTGAAACCTGTTACATTTTTATAATACCCCCTAACCGAACCAGCATAATGTTCTGGATCTTTATGAATATTTCCAAATTCCCGCATAAACTTGGAATGCGCTCCATTTGCACCAATCAAAAGCTTGGTTTTAATATGCGTTTTCCCGTCTTTGCTCGTTAATTCAAATCCGTTTTCAGTCTTAACAATTTTTGAAATATTGCAATTTTCAATAATATCGATCAAATCGCGCTTTCGCGCAACATCAATCATAAAATTATCAAAATCCATTCTTTTTGCTACAAAACCACTCGGAGTTTGCTCTTTGATTAGCTTTTCTGAAAGATCTGGTTTGAGCGGCACTTTAATTTCTCTTCCTTTTGAGAAAATAAAACTCACCCCCCAACAATCCACTTTGATATCGTTCCGCTCTACAAATTCAGGCACGATACTTTTATCAATCCGATTGAGTGCGTACACGACTTTTCCACTAATGGCATCTCCACAAATTTTATCTCGTGGAAAAACCGCTTTATCCACCATCACACAAGGAATTCCTAATTCATGCAATTGTAATGCAGTAGCTACACCGCCTGGGCCTGCGCCTAGTACACAAACATCCGTTTGTATCGTATTCATATTCAATAACTTTGATCAAAAACTGGTAATGAAGTTCCTGAAAGGTAAAATTTTTCTAAAAAATCAAGCGGTAAAATTACACAAAACCATTTGAAATTCGTTCAATATATATCAACTAAAACTAGGTTTAGTATTTTCAACTAATAAATAACCGACTATAACTTATATCTGGAACTATGATTAAAAATTTACTCTTTTTAGCAATCATCATTTTCGCAACTGCTTGCGAAAAAACTCCATGTAATTTGGACTTGCCTATTAATCAACCCTTATTCTTGACATTTGAAAATTCAACGAATAACACACCTCTTATTATTAATAGTTCAAATTTTGTTCATGAAGATTCTATTCAGTGTATCGGATTACACAAAGGATACGAAATGACGCAGCTTTCTTCTGTTACATCTAATAATGAACTGTCAATCCATCTGAATGACCTTTTGAGTAGCGGTGATCCACTAAATATTGCTAATATTATAGATACTTTCTATATTAATTATGGTCAAAATTATCTAAGCGACACGCTTGTTTTAGAGTATGAAATGGGCAGTTCAGAATGCTATGGTACTCATATAAGCAATTATAAACTTTGGCAAAATGGCACAAAACGCTGTGATAATTGTCTTGACACAAGTATTGTATTATTGAAATAGCAATAATTAGGTGTCAGAAAAAGCTCAAATCTTAAAACTTAGCCATTACAATATATCGCTAAATGAAAAAATAGGTCTGAACTTTGCCTGACACCTGACACCTAAATCATCAAAATAATTCTTTTTCTAAAATCTTCATAATTTGTTGTGCTGTTCCACCATTTCCATAAGGATTTTTAAAATTAGATAAATCTAATGCCTTATTTTGGTGGAATGCTGCTACTATTTCTTGGGTATTATTAGAGACATGAATGACGTTTTCACCAGCAAAACGCCCTTTTTGTCGATTACCAACATTAATGACAGGCTTTGCGAATGCTCCAGCTTCAATGATACCGCTAGAAGTATTTCCGATCATCATTGTACAATGTTTCATCGCTGTGAAATAACCGCGTTGCCCCAAATTTTCGTGGCAAACAATCAAGTTTGGATGCGATTTTTCCAAATCAAGGAAGGCTTTTCTAATCAATGAACCTTGTGTATCAGCATTCGGAAGCGTACAAAGCACGCGAATTTGAATGATTTTCAATGCTTCAATGAGTTCATTAATAAAAATATCATTGTTTAGATCGACCGTTTCGGGATGATAGGTCGTGAGGATAAAAGGCTGTTCGATATCAATTTTAAATCGCTCTAAAAAAAACGGAGCATCAACCAACTCAACTTGCATCGCACTATCAATTCCCATCGCACCAACATCATAGATTTGGTCGGTATTTCCTGTAATGCTTTCTGCTCGTTTCGCATGAACCTCATTCGACGTAAAGTGATAATCTGACATTGCGGTAATCGCATGTCGAAATTTATTATCTATTGCGCCAAGCGTCGTTTCTCCTCCGTGCAAATGCGCGATTTTAATATTAAACGGCAAAAGTGAAGCAACTGCACTAAACATTTCAAAGCGATCTCCTAGTACAAAAACAAGGTCTAAATCGGTTTTATGCTTACGCCAAATTTTGCCAAATTCTTGTGTTGTCAAACCCATAGATTGACTAATTCCTGTCTGAGAATCATCATCAATTAATGTGACGAGTTTTTCAGTAATCCGCAATCCATAATTATTTTCAATCAATTGATAAGACCAACCAAATTTTTCGGAAGTATGCATGCCTCCTACAAAAATCCGATAATCAAAGGCTTCATGCGCATCAATCGCTCGAATTAATGGCAACATAATACCGAAATCAGCACGCGAAGTAGAAATAAAACCGATTATTTTCTTCATAATATTATCAAATCCTTAGATCTTTAATTAAGTAGCAATATCCAAAAAATCGAGTTTATTTTCTCTTAATAAATAATCCATTATCTCGAAATCAAGCTCATTATCTATATCAAAACAAACGTGCTTCATCAAATAAGACAAGCTTTTATCGGTTGTTGCCGTATTATATCCTTTTTCAAAAAACGCCTTTTTATAATAATAAAAAGAGCCATTTATATCATAAACCTTAGGCGCAGCTTGACGAGAAAGCACATCTTTTCCGAGCGGCTTAACTACATTTACATAACCTTCATCGCTCAATTCGACCATATTAAAATACGGATTTCGATGTGGTTCACTCACAGAAAAGAGGTTAACCGCTTCTGGATATGCTTCAATTTGGTTAAATCCTTCTAACAAATCCGTCATATTTCTAAGCGGAGAAGTCGCGTCTAAGTCCAAAACATAATCATAATCCGTTTGATTTTGTTCTTTTGAATAATTGTAAATATCACGAATTGCTCCAATTTTGCCTGCGCTATCTGTCGCAAGATGATCTGGTCGGAGATAATCCGTTGCTAATCCGTGTGTTGCAGCAATGCTTTTAATCTTTTCCGAGTCGGTTGACAAAGCAATATGAACCGTCATATTCTCCACTAACTTTTGAAATTGAAACGCCATTTTAATACTATAAGCGATCAACGGAATACCATTCAACGAACGAATATTTTTGTTCGGAACGCCCTTCGATCCGCCTCTTGCACAGATTGTAATTAATATATTCATAAAATGCGATTACAGTTTTTTCTAGAATTTAATATGCTGAATGTCTTGTTGCGCTTTCTCAAAATCATCTGGTTTTCCTATATCTAACCAATATCCCAAAATCGGATAATGCAATACTTTCTTACCTTTCGCAATCAAAGTTTCCAATAAATCCGTCGCGTTAAAGAAACCATTTTTAGGAATTAAATCAATATGCTCTCTTTTGAAAATATAAATCCCAGCATTAGAATAATAAGTATAAGTCGGTTTTTCTTTAAGCGTTTTAATCTCCTCTCCTTCTGTCTCAATCACGCCATAAGGAATTTTCACTTCATAAGGCGTTGTTGCGACAATCATATCTCCATCCTTATTTTTGATGGCTTTAAACAATGCTTCATAATCAATATTAGTCAATAAATCGGAATTCATCACCAAAATATAAGGATTATGAAACTCCTCAATTAATCCCAAAGCACCAATTGTTCCTAGTGGCTCATCTTCTTCTACATAACTGATTTTCATACCTTTATCAGCACCATCTTGAAAATGATCAATCAATTGCTGCCCTAGATATTTTATGCTAATCGTTAAATGATGAACACCGAAATCATTCAAACGGTCTACATTATATTCAATAATCGGTTTTCCAGCTACTTTGAGCAATGGCTTAGGTGTTGTGAGTGTCAGAGGACGCAAACGCGTTCCTTTTCCTCCAGCCATAATCACCGCATCAACAGGTAGAAGCGAGCGTTTTTGGTGTAAATCTACTATTCTAATAATTCGTTTTTCTTGATCCAAAACGGGCAAGAGCTGAATATTAAGTGCCTTGATTTTATTAATGTCCTCAATCGTAAATTTATCTTGTTCGATATATCGAAAATGAGCGTTCATAAACAATTTCACCGAAGCATCAGTAGATATATTATTAATAATTCCTCTACGAATATCCCCATCAGTAAGCGTTCCGACGAGTTGTTTGGCTTCATTCAAAATAAACAAAGTCAAGGTTAACGGAACATTATTTAAACAAACTAAAGCTTCTTTTAACGTGATAGAATCACTGATAATATTTTTGCTAAAATCTTTCATTTCTTTATTTTTTGCCTGTTTTATAAAAGGATTATTTCCTTGGCCCTAAGTACACTGTAACATAAATTTATTAATTTTTTCAATTGCACCGCTGCTTTAGCGCGGTGAACTAAAATGGGCTAAGATCGCGGTTTTAACCGCCACATTATCAATATGTTCGACTAAAGTCGAGATATTTAAACCTGATCAGTCACCGCACTAAAGTGACGGTGCAATTGATTATAAAACTTGTGTTACAGTGTACTAAGCCAGATCAGAAAAAGATAATTGATGTTCTATCTTCAAATCAGCTTTCAATGCTCGTCCTATGACCAATGGTAGATGAATAGATGCAAGACCATTTCCTGGGCGTTTGATCGCTAAATCAACCGCTGTCAAAATATGACCTGCTGGTAAATTCTTAGCTAAATGAATGCTTTTACGTGCGATATTAATGTTTTTCGCTTCTGATGCAGAAGGCTGTTTAATCGTACTTCCTAAAGCCATTTCTATATTTCTAATCGCCTTTGCCATTGCTTTAAGCTCCTCTGGCTCAAGTGAAGCCCGATGATCAGGACCCTCCATATTTCGATCTAAAGTAAAATGTTTTTCGATACAAACCGCGCCTCTCGCGACTGCTGCAATCGCTACTTCAATACCCAAAGTATGATCAGAATAACCAACTTTCACACCAAAAGCCTGTTCAATCGTGTTCATTGCTCGCAAATTCACATCCGTCATAGGCGTAGGATATTCTGTATTACAATGCAAAACTGTGATGTTTTCTCTGGCTGTTCCTGCTTCTTTTAGCGTTTGAAGTGCCAGTTCGATTTCACCCAAATTTGACATTCCTGTTGAGAGAATAACCTCATTTCCTAGTCCGCCCACTTTTTGAATATAAGGAATATTGGTGATTTCTCCTGATGGAATTTTATTCAATGTAATTCCTAAATTATACAACAAATCTATACTTTCTAAATCAAAAGGCGTAGACAAAAATTCAATGCCTTTCGATTTACAATAATCCATTAAAATTAAATGTGTTGCTTCATCCAATTCTAGTTTCTTGATCATTTCAAATTGACTTTCGCTGGCTTTTGCAGTATTTTCTATTTGATAAGCCGCTTTTTCTGCCGCTCGACTTACTATTTTTTCAGCCTTAAAAGTCTGAAACTTCACATAATCTACTCCAGCTTCTACCGCGACATCAATTAACTTTTTGGCAATATTGATATCTCCGTTATGATTTACGCCTGCTTCTGCTATAATGAGTACTTTATTCATTTTAATTAATTAATGTGGGCAAAAATACAGTAGGGCAAAGGCATGCCTTTGCCCTACTGTAGCAAAAATTATCAATAAATCCCAAAATCTAATAACCGCCAAAATAGCGTCTAAAGAACCATTCAATGGATAGTAAAAATAAAATCAAGAAGAATATCCATTTCAAACTAATGATATTCTGAGTTTGAACCGTATCATAAAGCTTCGGTTTCATGCTATCTTTCGATTTAATCAAGCTGACCAAATCATTCATTTTATCAGGATAAACCATTGCGCCATCATATTTATCTGCTAATAAACGCAACAAACCATGATCCGCAGTAGTTTCAAAAATCTCTAATTGTATCGGTCGAACGCTAAATCGTCCTTTCGAAGTCAATTGCTGACCATTGACATTTACTTTGCCCTCATAACTATAATTTCCAATCGGAAAATAACCAGCATTCAAGTTATATGCTTTTTCTGTTTTATTAAAAGTAAAAGGAAAACTCTTTCCTTCTCCATTAACAATTGTCAAACTCACATCAGGCGTATTGATCAATTCATAACTTTGATTGTACAATTGTCCATCAAAATAAATCGGTTCATTTTCATTAAAAATGTTCTTATTTACATTAACTCTAAAACGCCTTTTATCTTCTTTTACCGTCAGATATTGAATAGTTTTCCCAATCAATTCGTCGAATATTTCGTAGTTTTTTCGTTGCATAAAATCAAACAAACGCCATTTCCAAATGCCTTCCGCTGCCAAAACACCGACTTTCGTCCCATTCTGTTCACCGAATAAAAGCAATGGATATTTCGTTTCTACTGTACCAATTTTTTGATACAAAATCACATCTGCATTTGGTGCTGCTTTGAAGTCACCAAAAGGCGCAAACAATGGCGGAAATTTAACAATGTCTTTTCTTAAACCATCGTCAAGCGTGAATAAATTGAAATTATTTTCCAATAACCCTTGAACTTCATTGCTTTTTGACAATCCGCCTGTAATCGTCAAAAGTGATTGTACACTATTGATTTCTCGTAAGTTAGACTGACTTCCTACAACAAAAAGCCTTGGAATTTTTTTATCATTTAATTTCTTAATTAAAGGCGCAGCTACATCCGTTTTGCTCGGAACTTGATGCAAAATAACGAAGTCATATTCCACTACATTTTTATTAATATCATTAACAAAAGTAACATCAACTTCATAATTCTTGTTATTCGCAACCGTTTGTTTCAACGCGCTTACATCTGGATGAGGCGAGTTCGCAACGATCAAGATTTTCTGTCTCGCGTCCAATACATCAATAAAAATATCTTGAACATTATTAGCCGTACTCACTTCTCCGCCAATGCCAGCGACTTGCAAACGATAACGCTGAACACCTGCCTGAGTTGCTTCAATAATGATTTCTTGCGTTGTAAAAAAATCATTCTCATTTATCCTCATCGGGAATTCTTGGAGTTTCTGAACTTTATTATTTGCATCAACTTTCGAAATCGTCAATCGAGTATTTGAACCAGCCGCATTACTAGCAGTCACATCCGCTTGAATGCTAAATTTATCACCGAGATAAGCGATTTTATTATGAAAAATGCGTTTCAAAATCACATCTTTCTTAATCGTCGTATCTCCCAAAGCCACAGAAAAAATAGGCACATTTAACTTAGCACCAGCATAAATAGGATTGCTACCTTCATTATAAATTCCATCTGTTGCGAGAATGACAGCACCTAGATTTTGATTGCTATACATATCGTAAGTTTCCATCAAAACCGACGAAAGATTACTTGTTTTATCTTTATATTGGAAATCAACGCCTTCTCGAACTTCCTCTCCAAAAGCATAATCAATCACTTCATAATCGGCTTTTAAAGCTGATTTGAGCTGATTGAAATTATTTTTATAAGTTGTTGTATCATCGCCTTTTAAGCTCACACCAACTGATTCAGATTGATCTTGTGCGATAATAACTATTGGCTTTTTTTGTTCCGTTATTCGCGATTGAATAATCGGAGACAGAAGCAAAACAGCTAAAATCGACGTACTTAAAAAACGCGCCGTTCCCAAAAGCCAAGTGATATATTTAGGTTGTTCTTTGAATGCTTTACTTCTGAAATAGAGCGTTAAGGCATAAGCCAAGCCCAGTAAGACGCAAAAAATAAGAAACCAAGCGGGATATTGAAATGATATACCTGTGTTCAAGATTGTGATTTTTTAATTTTATTTGAGTAGTGTTCTCTTGTTTATTTAATTAATTGTTGACATTTTAGGCGCGGTTATGCTTTCTTTTTGATTCTCAATAATTCAGCCAAATCTTTAGTTTTGATGAAAAAAATAAAAAACTCAACTACTAAGCATTTCTAATTGAAATAACCTCGCCTTCTTCCTTCTTAAATAAAACAGCTAAATCTTTATCTTCCAATATTTCAAACTCTTTATCCATATGAAGAATAAGATTTTTCATAGTTGGAATATCTTTGAGATCATTGAGTAAAGCCGCTTCGAGTAATTGAATAGTTTTATTATCTAATCTAGCAATTTCTGCTGCAAAAGCCTTATCAACTTTTTTGTTTAAAAGGTCAATAGCTGTTTGGAAGTTTGCTTTTAGTGTACCGATTTCCTCGCCTTCAACTATTCCTATTTCCTTGCCTTGTTGTACTATATTTTCATAAGTTGTCATAACTCTATCTCCGATTTTAGGTGGAAGTTTTTCGATGACTTCTAGTACTTCTCGACTAAGAATTTTGGTCGCATAGACTAAATAAACGCTCAAATGATGGACAAATCGAGCGCCAGTTTCGGTATCGATATATTCTTCCAATTTATAAAATAACCTCAAATAATGCCTTTTAACATACTCTCTATCATTTTTGTGTTTTAATGCCAATAACGCATTAATCAAGAAATGAGTTTTCAGTTTTAATATTTTTTCATCCGAATAGACTTTTAAATCTATTAGATAATAATCAAAACTAGGCAAATAACATTCAAATGCCTCATCTAAGCTAGAAAAATAATCCTTAAATGATTTATTCTTCCATATTCTTTCACCATGATAAAATATAATC
>CAKZLL010000296.1 GCA_937125475.1 uncultured Saprospiraceae bacterium
TAACTCTTTGAAAAACAACGGGGCAAGCCACCGCTGGATTAAGAAAATATTCACTCTGGCAAAAATTGTTAATGAACTAACTTTCTTTATAACTGAGTTTATCTTCTATATAAAAAATACATACAATGACGGATCAAAACATACAATTATTAGCCATTGAAGCTTTTTTAAGGCGAGCGAGCGAAGTTGATTACCCTTTTATGTTGAAAGGAAGTATTTTGACGCGCCAATATTTGGACGATCCCAAGATGAGATATGTTCGTGATTTGGATTGGATGTATATGGATCGGTTGTATAGCGTGGAAGAAGCAGGAGATCTGTTTTCCAATTGGGTCACCGAAGTAATGGAAGTCAAGAAAAATGACAGAGTGAAATTTCTTTCTTTTCGAGAAAATGACTTTTGGCGAGAGATCAATTATGCGATGAGTGATGATTTTCCTACTGTCAATACGGATTTATCTTGTTTTGTTGGTGATATTAAAAACGATGATTTAGGTTTAGATATTAGTTTTAATCATCTTTTTGGAGAAGAAGCAGTGCCTTTAATGTATCAACCTTTGGAGGGCGAGCCATTTTTAATTCCATACACTTCTCCCCTTCCGATACAAATTTCAGGCAAATTACATCAAACCATCACGCGACCTAGATTGAAGGATATTTATGATTTGATTCTTTTATTGAAGCATCCCGATTTCGATAAAAGTGTTTTAAAAAAGACATTACGCGCTTTAAGAAAGGAGTGCAGAGCAGATAAAGTACCGATTGGTCGGTTAAAATGGTTTTGCTCGGACTTGGTTTATTATTATTTTTTAAAAAAAGAAAATCCTGATTCTAAAAAAGTCGATTTTCGAAGATTTAAAAGCCAATGTATTTTCCTAAAGAATTTCATTTATTTAAATGGGTTTGGAATTTATGACGTTAGATATTTTATGCCAAAAGAATTAAATCCTTATTCTACCCTTTCAGAATTAATGCTAGCTTTCAAAAACGCATTAAATGACGCAGGGTTCGGATCGCTGTAATTATCCATACATCACGAAAAAAATACCGTTCACCATGATTAATTGTCTTTAGAACTAGGTGTGCTTACCTTTGAAGCATCACTAAAGACTAAAAGAATTAATCATGCTACAAATCAATCACCTTACTAAAGTATATAAAAATGGAACGCGTGCCATTGATGATCTAAATATTCAAATCGGCAAAGGAATGTTTGGTTTGCTAGGGCCAAATGGCGCTGGCAAATCTTCTTTGATGAGAACAATCGCGACTTTGCAGCGTCCAGATAATGGAACGATTACTTTTAATACCATTAATGTATTGGAAGATGCGATGAGCTTGCGCAAAGTTTTGGGTTATTTGCCCCAATCTTTTGGCGTATATCCTAACATTTCAGCCGAAAAATTACTCGATTATTTCGCTACACTCAAAGGCATTTCTGCCAAAAAAGACCGCAAAAAACGCATTCAGGAAGTTTTGGAACTGGTCAATTTATATGATGTTCGCAAAAAAGCAGTGAGCGGCTATTCTGGCGGTATGAAACAACGATTTGGTATAGCTCAACTCCTACTCAACAATCCTCAACTCATCATTGTAGATGAACCAACCGCTGGGCTTGATCCTGCTGAACGCAAACGTTTTTTGAATATTTTGCGAGAAATCGGCACATCAAATACCGTTATTTTTTCTACTCATATCGTCGATGATGTTCGGGAATTATGCAACGAATTAGCGATTATGAATCACGGTAAAATATTGGCGCAATCAACGCCCGAATTGGTGGTTCAATCATTAGTTGGTAAAATTTGGACAGCCGTAGGGCAAAGGCACGCCTTTGCCCCACAAAAACCACAGGATCAAAAATATCAAATTCTATCCTCCAATTACAACCCAGATAATTCTATAAATATTCGGGTATTTGCCACAGAACAGCCCGATCCGCAATTTCAACCAGCCACACCAAATCTCGAAGATGTTTATTTCCATACGCTCCAGCAATCCAATCTTTAAACCAAAAAAAACGAAATAATCATGTTTCAACACGAATTAAAATACTGGCTTCGACAGCCATCGATTTATGTTTATACGATTATATTTTTCTTGCTTGGTCTGACGATGATGGCAGAAGAAGCAGGCGTTTGGACAGATGAAATTGGCGATATAGCCAACACGCCACAACAAATTCACGGCATGATCACTTGGTTTTACAAGTTGATTTTATTCCTAATTCCTGCCATTATTGGACAATCGGTTTACCGCGATATCAAGTCAAATATGTATCAAGTTCTCTATGCTTATCCTTTCAGCAAAGGCAAGTACTTGATTGCTAAGTTTTTTAGCTCATTTTTAGTGCTGAATTTGGTTGTTATGGCGATTGGATTAGGCTTATATTTTGGCACACAATTGCCGTCTGTAAATTCAGAGCAGTTAATTTCTTTTAATCTTCTGCCCTATTTCCATACTTATTTTGTGTTTATTATTCCTACTTTATTTTTGTTGGGAACACTTGTTTTTGCCGTTGTTGCGCTCTCGCGAAATATTTATGCTGGCTTCGTTACAATCATTTTATTATATATTTTACAAGGACTAATCGGTAGTTTAACTGGCAATGTAGATAATGCTTATACTGCGGCTTTGCTTGATCCGTTGGGCGATTCGGCATTGGCTTATCTTACTCAATATTGGACACCGATCCAACAAATTCAGGAAAACTTACCGATTCATGGCGTTGTGTTTTTTAATCGACTGTTATGGGTTGGCGTTGGTATTTTGATCTTTTTAGGGACATTTTTAAAATTTGAATTTAGTCAACAAACCATTGATTTATTTAATCTTCAATCATTCAAAAATAAGCTTTTCGGTCAAAAGAAACGATCAATTAAACCATCAAATCCATTTCAATTTGATCATTTATTTAAAATAAATTTGACGAAAGTCAGCTACAATTTCTCCTTCTTACAACAACTCAAAACGACCTGGCGATTGTCTAATACAGAATTTCGATATATCGTTACGCACCGAATGTTTATCATCATTTTAGTAGCTGGTTCAATTGCTATTTTTGCGCAATTAGCTAATTTTCAATCAGCTAGAGGATTTGAACTATTGCCAGTTACTTGGAAAATGCTCAATCTTCCGATCATTATGTTTTCAGGAATAATCAATGTATTGACATTTTTATATGCTGGAATGCTTGTGCATCGAGGACGAGTTTCGGAGATGAATCATTTAATTGATATTACGCCAATCCCTAATTGGTCGTTGATGATTTCTAAATTTCTAGCTTTAGTAAAAATGCAATTAACGCTGTTGACTTTAATCCTAATCGGAGGCATTTCAGCACAAATTTATCATGGGTTTTATCAATTTGAAATCGGGCATTACTTATTTGAATTGTACATTTTAAATTTTGTTAATTTTCTAATCTGGGCATTTGTAGCCATTTTTATACAAACCGTTTTTACTAATGCTTATCTGGGATTATTTCTCCTGATTGGCGGTTCTATGACAATGGTTGTTTTGCCACAATTTGGCATTGAGCCTTATATTTTCAGGTACAATACCGGACCAAGTTTTGATTATTCTGATCTACATGGATATGGCAGTTCTTTAATTCCTTATTTGATATATAAAGCTTACTGGTTTATTTTTGGATTGTTTCTTTTACTTGGAACGCTATTATTTTGGATGCGCGGTATTTCTTTTTCTTTTCTCGAAAGATTTCAACTGGCATTATCACGCTTTCGCGGAAAAACGGCGATGGCAATGTCCTTAGTTTTGATCAGTTTTGCAAGTTTAGGTTTTAAGATTTATTATGAAGAATATTCGAATGGGAAAGTGCATTTTTCGGTAGCCGATGAAAAAAAGGCATTTGCTGATTTTCAAAAAAAATACGGGCATTTAGCCCAAACGCCCATTCCTAAAATCGTAGCAGTCAAAACAAAAATGGATATTTTTCCAAAAGAATATCGTTTTGAAGCAAGTGGCGAATATACGATTGTCAATACGACTAACACGCCAATAGATACGCTGATTATTCGAACAGGTTTTGATGAAATAACGACTTATGAAATTGATCAAAAAGTCAGTTCAATTAGCTCAGATACTGCGATGCATTTAGATGTATGGCAACTCGAAAAAAGCTTACAACCAAATGATAGCTTGACTTTATCCTTTATTATAAAAAGTCCTCAAAATACTATTTTTGAAACCTACCATAATGTAAAAACGAATGGTACTTTCATTGCAAGTGATGCTTATCCGAGGTTAGGTTATGCCCGAATGGGTTATCGAAAATTGCCTTCTGACACGACTGATTTGAATATTTCTTATATGGCTGCTGATTCGGATTGGATTGATTTTGAAGCAGTTGTCAGTACTTCTTCGGATCAAATTGCCCTTGCTCCTGGTTATTTGCAAAAAGAATGGACAGCCGATAATCGTCATTATTTTCATTATAAAATGAATAGTCCGATTAAGTTCTTTTTTGGTTTTAATTCTGGGCAATTTGAAATCTTGCGTGATAGTTTGGACGCTGTTTCTTTAGAAGTTTATTATGATAAAAAACATCCTTATAATATTCATCGAATGATGAATGGCTTAAAAGGGGCGCTAGATTTTTGTAATGAAAATTATAGTAAATACCAACATCAACAAGCTAGAATTATTGAATATCCAATAAGTTTGGGTTCTCATTCCACGACTTTTGCTAATTCAATTCCTTTTGCAGAATATCATTTTATAGGCGATATTAAAGATGGGAAAGAAGATATTGATATTCCTTTTTATGTAGCGGCTCATGAATTGGCGCATCAATGGTGGGGCAATCAAATTGTGCCTGCGGATGTGCTTGGCGCAAAAATGATTACTGAAAGTTTGGCTGAATATACTGCACTAAAAGTCTTAGAAAAAGAATATGGGAAAGTACCTTTACGGAAATTTCTGAAGCTCAATTTGGATAGTTATCTGAAAGGAAGAAGCCAAGAATACAATACAGAATCTAGTTTACAACATGTTATAGGCGGTCAAAAATATATTGCTTATCGCAAAGGCGCGTTGATTTTTTATGCCTTGAGTGATTATTTGGGCGAAGATAGATTACATGGTATTTTAAAAACATTCATTCAGAAAAATCGCTATCAAACGCCTTATACAACCTCTTTAGAATTGATTGATTTGATACAAAGCAAGAAAAGCAAGAATAAACTGAGCAAAGTAACATAAAACCTCTTTCTCCTCCTCTTGTTTCCCGGCACCTTTAATTTTAATAAATTTGTGCAGGTACTTAAAGCTTGCCAATCCT
>CAKZLL010000297.1 GCA_937125475.1 uncultured Saprospiraceae bacterium
CAAGGTTTTTTTTGAAGCGGTTGAAGATAGTAATAGTGAAATCATTGGAAATAATATTACAAATTGGGAATATCAAATCACTTGGACGTATTCTAATGATATTGAGGAATTGGTAAAGCGTAAGAAATAGAAATAAAAATGAACGAGATATTCAAAAGAATTGATGCTATAAACTGGGAAAATTTAGAACACGCTTATGGTTCTGCTGCTGATGTTCCTCAAGATTTGAAACATCTTTTTGGCACAGATAAAGAAGTGGCAAAAAGTGCTATTCATAATTTTTGGGGTAATATATATCATCAAGGCACTATTTACGAAGCAACTTCCTATGCTATTCCTTTTCTTATAGAAGCCTTAAATTATTGTCCAAAACCTACAAAATCCAGCATAATTGTATTATTAGCTCATATTTCTAATGGAATGTCTTACAATATTCAACATCAGGACTTATGGGAAGAAGGAGGAACATTTGATGATGGAAGAACCAAAACGCAAGCATACAAGAAAGAAACCAAACGTCAATTGCATTGGGTGGAACGAGGCGTTTTAGCGGTATGGGATGGTTGGGACAATTATCTTCAACTACTTGAGGATGAAGACGATGAGGTAAGAAGCGATATTTGTTTACTATTATCTTCTTTAGTTAGTTCTAACCATAAACCTAGTTCTGCACCTAAAAAATCATCCGAATTGCTTTTCGATCGATTTCAAAATAGGTTATCTATTGAAGTCGATGACAATATAAAAGTTAGTCTTTTAAATGGAATTGCTAGCATAGATGTAGAGAAAACAAAGAAGATAGCAGTACTAAAATATTATATAGGAGAACCGTCGGGTATTTTAAAAATTACAGCTGCTTACTATCTTTTGGAGCATGAAATAGATGAAAAAGCGATTGAGGTTTTAAATAATGCTTTGTATCAAGCAGAAATCACGAATCAACTATTTAGCGAATCTGTTTGGTTTCAGACAAAAATGTCATTTTATATTCTTCCTCAATTATGTAATTTATCGCTCGATTATTTTGACCAAATCTGGGAATCACTTGATTTAACAATTAGAAACACATTTAAATTTGGTGCACAATATACTGTTAGCCCAATCATTAAGATGGTTTTTAAAGGAAAACGGATTGATGAAATTGCTCCAAATTTCACAATTGCACAAAAGAAAGTTTTAACTACTATTTTAGAAACAGATAATCTTTGGATTGAAACGGATGGCAATACTAGTGTAGCATTCAAAGATTGGGGCTTAGAGAGAAATAGAGCATTATTAAAGAAACTCTTGGAATAATAAGTCAATTAACAAAATACAATTTACTCAAAATAATCTTCTAAAAATTCTACACTAAATATCTTGAAACCAACCTTATAGGCTAATAATAATATATTATGCGAATTAAGAGTTAAATAAAATGGTTCATTGACAATCATTCTCAACTCTCAATTTTCAACTTTTAATTCGCATATATTGTTCTTTAGTAGCTTTTTGTTGTTCCTTCAAATGATATTCGGCAACTAGATAAAACGACGTGATAGAGTCAATGTAGGAATCGAAAGCGACAACCTACAATGATGAAGATGTAGATAATGATTATTACCAAACTTATGGAAAAGGGCTTGAATTAGACATTATTGAAAGTTGGTAAATTAAAAATCATGAAATAAATTAATATCATGAACAGATTTTTAATATGTTCAAAAGGTTTCATACTAGCCATCAATATGAAGAAAAATGATTAAGAATTATATCCAAAATGTTGAAGCAAACGATCATCATCTCTCCAATTATCTTTGACTTTAACTCGGAGTTCTAAGAAGACTTTTTTTCCAACAAAAGCGACAATATCCTTTCGGGCTTCTGTGCCTAATTTTTTAATCATCGAACCACCTTTACCTATTATAATGGATTTTTGCGTTTGGCGTGAAGCAAAAATAGTGGCGCTGATTTTAACTAAATTTTTCTTTTTATCTATTTTATATGTATCAACTATTACTTCGCAAGAGTAAGGGATTTCTTGGCGATAAAGCAATAAAATCTTTTCACGAATGATTTCGCTCGCAAAGAACCGCTCATTTTTATCTGTCAATTGATCTTTTGGATAATAAGCTGGACCTTCGGGAAGGTATTTGATAATATAATCTAATAATTCCTTGGTGTTGTTTCTTGTTAATGCCGAAATAGGGAAGGTTTCTGAAAATTTTGCCCGATTATTCCATTTTTGAATGAGGGGAATTAAAATTTCTGGTGTTGAGATATCTGTTTTATTAATAATTAAAAAAAGCGGCACTTTTACGTTCTGTAATTTTTGAATAATCGGATCATCATCCGCATATTTTTCAAACGGATCAGTAATGAAAAGCATAATGTCACCATCTTCAAAAGTGCTATCAGCGAACCGATTCATGGCTTTGTGCATCTTATAAGAAGGATCTTGAATCATCCCAGGCGTATCAGAAAATACGATTTGATAGTTTTCATCGCTCACGATACCAATAATTCTATGGCGTGTTGTTTGCGGTTTACTTGTAATAATTGACATTTTCTCGCCTACTAAAGTATTCATCAATGTTGATTTCCCAACATTTGGACGACCTATAATATTTACAAACCCTGACTTGTGACTCAAATTCTATTGTTTTTTTATAAAATGAAAGTGCAAAGATACATTTTTAATGAAAACTAAAATAAAACAGGTATGAACTATTTAGGTAGCGTGAAATAAAAAGTCGCACCTTTTCCTTTTTCGCCCTCTGCCCAGATCTTTCCATTGTGTTTTTCAACAATATTTTTAACATTAGCTAAACCAATTCCTGTTCCTTCAAACTCTTCATCACTATGTAACCTTACAAAAGCATCAAAGATTTTATAAGCATATTCAGGCTTAAAACCAACCCCGTTATCTTGGATTTTAAATTCCCAAACAGTGTCTTTTTCTTCACTAGTTATGCTTATTTTGGGAGCAATTGTAGTAGAAGAGTATTTTACTGCATTTTGGATAAGGTTGCTAAAAACTTGTCTGATTAATACTTCATCAGCTTGAACCTTAGGTAATGCTCCAATCGTAAAACTATGTTTACTTTCCTTATATTCTTCTCGAAGAGGAACAATAATTCCATTGACAATTCCTTGGGTATCAATATGTTTTGTACTTATTTTAACTGTACTTGTTTTAGAATAAACTAATAAGTCATCAATTAGAGTCATCATTTTAGTAACAGCTCCTTGAATAAGATTCATATATTCGAGAGAAGTATCATCTAAGGCATTTTTTCTTTCCAAGAGAGATAAGAACATAGAAACGTGGCGAATCGGAGACTTTAAATCGTGAGAAACTGTTGCATTGAATGCCTCTAATGCTCGATTTGCGTCTTCTGCTTCTTCCTTAGCTTGTAATAATGCTTTTTTGGCATTTACCCGAGCCGTAATATTATTTTGAATGCCAATATAGTGTGTCACTTCCATATCTTTATCTAAAATAGGTGAAACAGATAACTCATTCCAAAAAGGTGTTCCATCTTTTCTGAAATTTCTAATGACTACGGTGCATTCTTCCTTTTGTTTAATTGCTTCACGCAATTGGACTAATCCTTTTTGTTCTGTTTCTTTACCTTGTAAAAATCGGCAGTTTTTACCTATGATTTCTTTTTTTGAATAACCTGTTAATTCAAAAAAAGCTGGATTAGCATAGATTATAGGCATATCCAGTGCATTAAAGTCTGCGATGACTATTCCTGTAACGGAGCTTTCTATTGCTCGCTGTAAAATCTGTATAGAGATATTATTCGTGACCATTACTAATGGTTTTTAGCTATTGATAATTTTATTGAATGGTGTGAAGTTCTCTAATTCTTTTAAATGCTTTATTTTCTTGCTTTGTGTTTCAGAAGTTTATAAGAGCAAATTAAGAAAAAACATTCATCGAGCTTATTAGGCTATTTGATCCAAACAACCTCTAATATAACGTAGAGTTGAGACTTTTAAAAAAAAAGTATGATTAAAATGAAAACTCTTATTTCGTTATAAGCAATGAATGTTTCTTCTATTTAGGGAGTACGCAAAAAATAATCTACCGATCTTGCTATGAATTTTACTTTTTACTTCGTTGTCTTTTTCTTGCTTCGCTCGCTATGCGGCGTAAAAATTGCCTTGTAAAAAATAAAATTCATTACGCAATCTTGGGTAGGTGATTTTTTTCCTTGTCCCTTATTAGACTTTATTCTAAATAATTTTGTATGAAGCTAAATTATCTTTTAAAACTACTCTTCGTTGGCAAAATGCTCATTTAGCACGGCTAAACTCCGCTTTTACCGCCTTGATTAGCTTTAAAATCTAAATTTCCATTCATTACAAAACCATTTTAGAATAAATTCTATTAAATTATTAAACAAATTAAATGCCGATTCTTATAAAAATTATCAACTGCGTCAAAGGGGTTAGAAAAGAACTCTATTCTCCAATAAGTATAAAAGCAGCCCAAAATCTTGGATTAGCAGTAATAGGGTGCTTTAACATTTTAAGTTTTGCTTGACGCAATGATTTGGTGTAGCTATCATTTTTCATATAAAATTGATAAAAGTCAATCATTAAATTACTGGTATGTTCATCATTAACTTTCCAAAGCGAAAACATCACATTATTAACACCTGAATAAATGAAACTACGATTCAAAGCAATTAATCCTTCACCTCTAATCAATTGACCAATGCCGCTTTCGCAACTACTTAATATCACTAAATCGGCTTGAATATCTTGCATTTGAATTTCATTAGCGAATAATAAATCACTACCAACTTTTGTTCTATTGGAATAACAAGCTAAAGCAGATAATCTTGGATTTTGGTAATTGACCAAGCCATGTGTAGCAATATGAACAAATTGATAAGGAGATTTTAGATCGCTTTGCAATTGCTGTTTTGTCGCTTTTTCTTTTAATAAAACATGGGTTTTACCACTATTTTTTTTGATAATTTGAGCAATGCCTTCAACTTCTTTTTTAGAATTGGGCAAGCTAATAAATTTATTTTTTTCTATACTTTGATATAAGCTATCAACCATGAAATCCGATGAGCGATTAGTCGTTGAAATTATTGAATTATTGTCAAAAACAGGTGCAAAAGCTAAGAGTGATTTATCTCTAATTGCAGGTTTTAATTTTAATTGCTGATAAATAGTAGCAGAATATTGATAACTAATATCAAAATCTTTGACTAAGAAATTTAACTCATGAAAAGGTCGAATGGTAGTTGAAGGCAATAATACTTCAAAAGGGATATAGAATAAATCGCTTTGTGGTATAATGATTAATTGAGACTTATTCTCTAACTCTTTTTGAATAGGCTGAATAAGAACCTGATATAATTTATTACTTGTATTAATGAATTGTTTTCGATGCTTCAATTGTATTAAAAATGGGTTTTTAAGTAATTTATTAAGTGCATTGATATTATCCAAAAAAGTATCATCTATTTCTACCTTAATAATTTTTTTATCGGTTTTAGAAATAAGGAAAATATATAAGTTATTGAGTTCTTTTCCTTTATGATAAGCATATTCTATTACTAGGCTTTCTTCTCGTAAAGTAGCTTGGATTTCCTCCACTTTAGTATAGTTAACATTATAAAAATTAGAAACTTTCTTTGGAAATTTTTTAGTGATTTTTTTTAAGAAACTATCTATTTTTAGAGTAGTATCAAAATATAAGTTTTGATAATAAACTAGACTATCTGATGTGACAAAATCCATTTTTTGTTCATACTTTCTTTTTTGAATAATTAAGCGTTTTTCTTCTTTCGCGTAAGCTTTAGGTAAGAAACTTGGCGTAAGTGTTTCTAATAGTTGCATGGCTTTTTGGCGCTCCATATTTTCAAAGGCTTTATTGAGCATCATTTTATTGGGTTCTATTTCTAAATATTCATAATATACCTTATTTAATAAGCTGAAGGTTTTCATTATATTAGAATTAGAGATCGTTTTACTGGCTTCATATCCTTTTAATTGTTCTTGCATTTGAGCATAAACTTTCGCGGATAGTTCCGCATGTTGAATACTAAGGTTTAACCATTTAATTGATTGTTTTTCTAAACCCATTTCATAAAGGGTTCTTGCCTTATAAAATAAAATAGAAGCAGCCCAAAGTTTACTATAAAAAGCTTCAAATTCAGAAGGAAGTGCTTCAATATCCTTCGAGTTAAAAGTAGGACAAAGTGGTAATAATGCCTTTTGGAAGTATTGAAGCGATTTATTGTATTCTTTTTTATAAGATAAAATAGTCGCATAAGTGGCATCTAGGAAAAAGGCATCGCTGTAATTGTAAGCCTTTTTTATTGTGATTTCTGCTTGATCATAATCATTGATAAAATTATAGGCAACCGCCATATTTTGATAGGTTGTAGCAATACTTCCAGCATAACGATCCTTTGCTTGTATCATAATATTGAGCGCCTTATCATAATAATCAATTGCACGATTCCAATTCTTCATTTGTTGATATAGACTTGCCATATTAGCATAATAACCTCCTAGATCTGGTGAGTTGGGCATCGTTTTAGTAATAATATTTATGGCTTTATTGTTCCATTTTATAGCTTCCTTATAGTTCTTTAGCCCTTGATAACCATTACTAATATAGACATAAGGTGGAGCTAATTCTTTACCAAAATAGGAAGGATAAAGGCTATTAGATGCCATGAATTTTTTGCCATAGAGTATTACTTTTTCATAATTTTCAGATGAATGATGTATTCCCATTTGACAGATATAAAAATTATTCCACCATTCAAAATGTGTAGAATCTGTTGTGTTTTCTAGTTCTTGTTGATAGATTTTAGCTAGCTTAATTGCTTCATCTAATTGATAATCATATCGAAGGTCAGTAATCAAATTAGAGATGATGGAAAAATAAGCATGGGAAGGTTTTTCGCTCAATTGATGGGCTTTTTGACCATATAAAACAGCTTTCTTGAAAAAACGACTGGTATAGGATATTTGAAGTGCCATGTAGGCATATTGTAGGTTAGGATGCATATCATCCGAAAAATGAGTTTCCGCTAATTGAATAGTTTGTTTTGCGGTAGTAATATCTAATGTATCATTATATTGAGAATAGGTATAGGCTAAATAACTCTTAGATCGGATAACCTCCTCCATCTTACCATACTTGTCATAAATTACAATTGACTTTTGTAAGAGATCAACTTTTTGATCTTTATCTAGAGTATTAGAAGAAATGACTTCATGATAATATTGATGTGCTTTAGTCGTGTCTTGTTCTGTATTATTTAATATTTGTGAAAAAATAGGGGTAGAAAATAAGATTAGTAAAATTGTAGTGAATTGTCTCATTGTAGTTTAATTTACTTTAAATGTATTATTGTAGCTTTTATAATGAGGAGAGTAGAATAAATAATTTATTATTGTTCAGAGCATTCTTTCTACAAAAATGTATTTCTCTTAATGTCGTATTATTAAGAGAAATGATGGAGAAAAGTACTTCACAATATTGAGTTGATTATTTATTTTTATTTCCTAATACTTTTTTATCAAATATCTTTAAATTTAATTACTACCACTTCAAATTTGGATTCTGGTAACATTTTTTTACAAAAAAACTAAAATCTAGCCTTTCTATAACTCGAAGGCGTTACTCGAACTACTTTTTTAAAAACTTTTGAAAAATAGGAAGGATCTTTAAATCCAATTTGTTGTGATATAATTAATATAGGTATATTTGTATTAATTAATAATTGTTTAGCTTTATTAATACGAACATCTAATATAAATTCACTTGCATTTTTTTGGTAATAAGTTCTTAGTTTACGGTGCAAATGCATTCGACTTATACTAAGTTTATTAGCTATAAATTGCCCTTTTAGATTAGGATTTTTAATGTTTTCTTCTATAATTTGTTGGACCTGTTTAAAAAAGTATGCTTGATTCATGTTTTTAAAACTATATCTGATAAAATAGAGAAAAGTCACATGATTTCTTTAAAATATTGAAATGATACACTAACCTCTTTAATAAGTAGAACAGGATCATCACAAAATGCGGCGATTGTTTTACTAAACCTTAAATAAAGTTTTTGGTTCTTTATGATTTTATGTGGTCGATTTTAAAAAGATTAATTCTCTAAGTTTTTAACCTCCCCCAGCCCCT
>CAKZLL010000298.1 GCA_937125475.1 uncultured Saprospiraceae bacterium
CGATAATAATTTTCTGCCTTTTCAAGGTTTTGTGTGTATAAGTCAAGCTGATTTAATTTATGATGTGCTAATGCTTTATAATAGTAAGTCTCTCCTAAGTAATCATTCGTTTTTATTTGTTGATCAAGGTAATTTATTGCGGCTCTAAAATTTCCATCCTCGAACTCTAAAACTCCTAAGTGATAATAATCATAAAGTCCATCACTATAATCTTCTGAATTTATATATTGCAGAAATATTTCTCTTGCGCGTTCTAAATTGCCGATTTCTTTGTAGCATAATGCCAAAGCGACATTTAAGTGATAATCTCCTGTCTGGCAATATCCAATATCATAATTAACTAATGATTTAAGTGTTTCAATATCCTGTATTGCACCTTCATAATCTCGTAAAAATTGAAGTCTACACCATCCTCGATAACCTAAATATTCTTCAGGTGATAATTCAACAGCTTTGTCAATCATTGCTTTCCATTCGATAAACAAACCTCTTTTCAAATATGGAACAGCTTTTTCCATATATGGATATGCAACATTTGGGCATGACGCAATTGATTGTTTAAAATGCTTCTGAGATTTATATGAACCCTGTCTATATTTAATTGCCTTCATGGCTTCTTTACATGATTTATAGCAATTATCATCAGCCTTATATATTTCACAATTTGGCGGTGCATACAAATTCAAACTAAACAGGAATAGTGCAATCAATGTAATTATTTTTTTCATGGTAGAATTTTTATAATTTGTCCGTTTTTGATTTTGAAAGCAAGGTATTGATAAAAATCAAAATCCATATTTTTACTCTTTCGTGGAATCCATTCATCTAAATTCTTTACGATTTCTAATAGCTGGCTTGAGATCTTAGGATCAAATTTTTTAGTGCTATAAGCGAAATCCATTTCTTCCATTCTAAATCTTCCTGTTTCACCATTACAATTCACTATAAATCTTATTGTAATATAACCGTCTTCTTTCTCAGATTGTGGAAAACTATATTTACTTATAATTGCTTGCTCTAAACCTCTTTTTTCTCCTTTGTAACTAGGAGGAGTATCAGATGATTTTCTAACATAATATTGTTTGATTTTTTTCTCATTACATATTTGAAAACCATCGTCATCCATTTCTTTATCAAAAGGAATATCACCAACATTTTTGTACTCATTTTGAGAACAACCTACAATTAAGATCAAAATTATTATGCGTTTCATTTTAAGGCATTTATGAATAAATAGACAAAATTAAATTTGCCTGTTGCAGCAAATTAAGGAGCTGCCGTACAAGTCTATTGTTTATCTTTTTTTTAACCATACAGGTTTTAGTAAGAAAATTTGCTGACGCAAAATAAGAAACTAGGAACACAGATGGTTTTAAGGGATCGCGCAAAAAATAAAATTCATTACGCAATCTTGGGTAGGTTATTTATTTCCTCGTCCCTAAATAACTTTTGTTACAGTGTACTAAATTATATTTTTAGAAATTTTCCTCTGATCACTTTACCAGCTTCATTTTCTATTGCATAAATATATATACCACTAGAGTATTCGCTAATATTGAAATCCATTTCATAATTTTGAATAGGTTGATGATGCATTTCTTGTCCGTTAATATTAAAAACTCGTACAGTTTTAGCTTTTATGAACTCTGTTGGAATTTTCAATTGTAACGTTTCCGATGCAGGATTTGGAAATACTTTTGCTACTAAATCGGTTTCTACACTGGACGTTGATACAAAACCAATTGCATCTTCTTTTCCTATAAATAAGGTTAAGCCATAGATTGTATCTATTCCACCGCCTTCTATAGGCGCTTCATATACATTATATGGCGCATGGGGTATAATATTATTATAAAAAACATGATAGCCATTGGTTTCTAAATCATGATGAGGTACTTGCCCCCAATTCCATAACAAGCCCCATTCATAGAATTCTGAAAAGGCAAAAGCATGATTACAAGTATCCTGAAATTTATCTTTATCCCATTCAAATCTAATTGGTAGGTTTTTACTTCTAATACTAATAAATGCTGCTGAGAATATATAATTCCTCGTTTCTTGACAAGTCCATTTGGCAATTTCTTTCTTAGATTGAAAATTTTCATGAGGATAGGAAGAGTTAGGATCGTCATTAAAAGGCGAAACTCTCATTTCAAAAATGCTATCGAAGGGAACATTCGTAATATTTATTTCTCCGAATTGTGTGTCGGTCGTATCGTGTAGGGATGCAGTTGAATCATATCCAATAACTACACTATCTATATTTCCGAAATAATCCATAGCATAAAGGGTGAATTGAAATTCTGGTATTTGTTGGCTAAAGATTGAATTGATCAATAAAAAAATAGCTAAAATTGATAAGGTCAGTTGTTTCATGTTTTCTATTTTAAGTTATTTTATAATTTTTTGCTTGCACCTCTATCGCGTTTCAAAAATTATTTCTACACTGGTTTAATTTTGCCCTTATTTTTCAATTGAGTTAATTGACCTACTTTCATATAAAAATCTTCTACCCATTCTTCATTTCTATAAATATATGAGAGATATGCTGGTTGATTCGAAAATGATGCTTTATCATTTGCACTGTTATTGGAATACATTATAAGATTATCTCCTTCTAATGGTTGGTAATCAAAGTCAAAACAATTTCTGTCGATTAGATTCAACAATACCCATTCAGCATTCAATCCCATTCCTATATCTGAAATTGGAAATTGTGTTATACCTCGTGCGGGAATAGTTTCTTTCAGTGTTTTTAGTTCCCATACATAGGTTTCTTTATCTGAATTCAATGTAGTTTCATTACTTTCTTCATTGCAAGAGCAAAGAATAAAGCCATTTTCAAAATCACACATAGTTTTTTAAAATTATAAATAACCTCTCAAAACAGTGTTGTTTTGGGAGGTTGTAATAGGTTAATAATTTATTATCCTATTTCTTGAAAATTACTTCTGTTGCACCAAAACCATATTTAGCATGATAATCATTTTTGAAAGAAGCGACCGTATCATTTCTAATTAATCTACTTGCGATAATATCTCTCAATCGACCTTTGCCCAAGCCATGAATAACAAAAACTCGATCAAAACCAATGGCATAAGCTTCTTCGATATATTGCTCAAAAGCCTGAATTTGCAAATGTAATTTTTCTGGGCTATTTAATAATTGGGGTTTGTCGGTTAGTTTTTCTATATGCAAGTCTAATTCTTCACTGAAAGCTGCTTTATCCTTAATATTGTGAACAGTATAATAGGTATTGACCAAATCTTCTTTCTTGCGCGATTCTGCCAAACGTTTAGTATAATCGTAAATAGAATCTTCTTTTTTTTCGGCTGGTAAAGCTTTTAGTTTAGCAATTAATTCATATAAATGCGCTTCTCCTTTTAAAATAGGCGCTTTTCTGACCTTCTTAAAAAACTGTTTGGCTTTGATTTTTATCGTTTTATTAATTTGTTTTTCTTTACCATAAGTACTCGTTGGCCAACATTCAAAATCCAAAATAGGGCTTTCATTCAATTTATCATATAACATTTCACCCAATGAAAAAGCTGTATTTGACTGGGAAAGTCCATTCATTTCCTTCTTTTCTCCATTTCTGAATGTAATTAGATAATTAAAAACAACATCTCTCGGAGAATCATTCAAAAGGAAAATTCTGTATTTTTCAGGATTTCCATCCATATCATAGCTCGTCTCAAAACCTACCTGCAAACCTTGATTAGTAACAGGAAATCTTCCTTCAATAACTTTAACTGGTGATACTGTTTTTTGAGATGAAGCGGCTGATTGTGATGGACCACCCATTTTCAAATCATCTATACTCACTGGGATTTCTATTCCATCACCCAAAAGCACATTTACCATGCTTTCGCTCAAAACTGCGGTCACAATACCTTCTGCACCTGTATGTATCAATCTTACTCGATGTCCTGCTTCTATAAACATAAGTCCTTGTTATTCAAAATAATAAAAAAATGCAATACACTTGCCTTTACTTTTGTAAAGTAATTTACGAACACTTAGCTCTAAAATTACGTTTTATTAATAAAGGAAAAAATGTTTTTTAAAAATATACTACTTTTAATTAGAAAAAAAATTGAATTGATACGTTTTTATTTAATAAAAAGATTATTGAATAATTTTAATCAACTAATTTTAGTTCTATAGTTCCATAAAATCTAATAAGTCCTTCTTTTAAAGAATCATCAAACACTTCAATTATGAAAAGTATCGCTATCTTATTGTTTACAATTGTTTTAAGCCAAAATGTTTTCGCACAAAATGAAACGCTAATAGATGAGCGTCTTTATGCGGTTTTTGAGGCAAATTATCTTGAGAAATTAAAAAGCGATAACTCTTTTCACCTCAAATATTATAATTATTACTTAGATAACGGATTTGAAGTAATAACGATGGCAGCAGAGAAAAAAGCATCTTATGAAATAGTGGAAATTAAAGACGTGAATAATTTTAATATTTTAAAAATTCAAGAAGAACAAGAACTAAAACGAACGTACGAAACGCCTTCTTTTTATCGAATAAAAGGAACAAAAAAGTTATTAATGCTTCGTTCTGAAAAAGATTTTATTCAACGACTTAACAAGCATTTAGGTCGAAAATAATGTATCACATCCAGTCAATAAAGATTTTTAGTTTAAGAATTTTTATATCGTGATGGTAAACAATATACTGATTTAGAGCAAGGTCAAAGTCGCAAAGCCAAAAGACTTGATTTTTACTTCAATGCTTCTTTGACGGTTGTTTCCTTAGCTAAAGTTTTGCATCATTTAAACGAATCTAGAAAGGATTTTAACCCAAAAAAATCATTTTCAATGGCTAGTATTAAAACTCAATATTTTAATGAGATTTTACTTGATAGATTTATCTCAGCGTTTGGGGGTTCGCCCAAACGAATAAAAAATAATCCAGCTTATTCCAAAATACGTGATTTTGGGAAAATTGCTGCTTAAATTTCACGGACTATTGAATTAATGGAATTAGAAAAATTAATATGAATTTAAATATTAAGGTTTCGTTTCTTCAAAAGAAACGAAACTGTATTATTCACCAATAATACTAGTTAAAATGACAAGAAAAGAATTTATTAAAACCTGTGGTATTTTAGGAATTGGTCTGTCCCAAGGTTCTATGGTATCATGTGGTGGAAATACAGTTGAACCTAATTTTTCGGGTAATGTATTGATAATTGGTGCAGGTGCAGCAGGGCTTTCAGCAGCTTATCTACTTGAACAACAAGGTATTTCATATCAAATCGTAGAAGCTTCTTCTATTTATGGAGGAAGAATGAAACGAACAACTAGTTTTACAGATTTTCCTATTCCACTTGGTGCTGAATGGTTACACATCGAAACAGATATTTTTAAAGAAATTATCAATGATGAAACGATTGAAGTCAACGTTAATACGATTAGATACAATACTACGGATAGTTATGGATTGTGGGATAATAATGTATTAACGATGAGTGAATTAGGTTCAACTGATGATAAAAAATTTGTCAATTCTTCTTGGTTGAATTTTTTTGATGAATATATTCTGCCTTCAATACAACAACAAATTACTTATAATACTATTGTTAATTCCATAAATTATACGAATGATAAAATTGAAGTAGCTACACAAAATGGACAAACCTTTACAGCAGATAAAGTCATTGTCACTGTTCCTTTAGCAATGCTCCAAGAAAATAGTATTGCTTTTACTCCAGAATTAGCCAATAATAAACAAAACGCGATAAATAATGCCACTGTTTGGGATGGTATAAAGGTATTCCTTGAATTTTCAAATAACTTTTATCCAACTTATTTAGATTTTAATATTACACCATCAGAATCTGGTCAAAAAGTATATTACAATGCTGCTTATGGGCAAAACACCAACAAACATATTTTAGGATTATTTGCTGTTGGTTCACCGTCTTCGCCTTATCGTGCCTTAACAGGCGATGCTTTAAAAGATTTCATCTTAGCGGAATTAGATGAAATCTTTTCTAATCAAGCTACACCTAATTATGTCCAACACATTGAGCAAAATTGGTCAAACGAGCCTTTTGTCAAAGGAGCTTATCTAAATGACCATGAGGATTGGCAAACAGTAAAGACACTTTCTGAAAATTTAGATGATAAAATATATTTTGCTGGTGAGGCTTATACGGATAGCACAGATTGGGCGGGACTTCATACAGCTATTCGAGCGGCTAAAAAAGTAGTAGAAGAATTAGTAGAATAATTTCCTTTTGCTTAAAACAATAGTTACTGAAAGATTTGATGCAAAGAGTTATTGGCATCATGAATAAAATTAAAATTTTGAAAATCAATGTTTTATCATATAAAATGACTACGTCAGATAAAAATCATTAAAAACTTTCACGGACTATTGAACTAAGGGAGCGCGCAAAAAAATAATTTATCCATCTTGCTATGAATTTTACTTTTTACTGCGTTGCCTTTTTCTTGCATAGCTCGTTATGCGGCGTAAAATGCGCCTTGTAAAAAATAAAGGTTCATTGATAATTTTTGTCTTTAAGTCCAATGTGGGCTTGCCCTGTTGCTCTAACTTCTTGAAAAACAACGGGGCAAGCCACCGCTGGACTAAAAAATATTCATTCTGGCAAAAATTGTTAAAGAACCAAAATAAAATTAATTACGTAATCTTGGGTAGGTTATTTATTTTCTTGTCCCTAAAAACTAAAATCCATGAAAAAATCATTGCTATTTTATTTAACTTGCTTTCTATCAACTATAAGTTATGCCCAAAATTATGAAATTGATAATATAAATGGACAGACGATTAATACTTGTTCAGGTACTTTTTTTGATAGTGGCGGACAGTTTGGAACATATCAAAACAATGAAAACTTTACTGTAACTTTTTGTCCTACTGCAGGCTCTAGCTCGATTCGAGTTGATTTTACTACCTTTACTTTGGGGAGTGGTGATCAGCTTTGCGTTTTTGATGGTACTAATACTAGTGCGCCTGCTTTCGGTTGTTTTTCTAATACAACACCAGCATCTGCGGCACAAGCTTCTGCCACTAATTCAACAGGCTGTTTGACTTTTACTTTCACTTCTAGTAATAGTACTATAGGAGCTGGTTGGATTGGAAATATCAGTTGTGTAACACCTTGTCAGACTATTCAATCTGCATTAGCAAGTTCTACGCCAGCTTCAAATCCCGCAGTTAATGGTTATATAGATGTTTGCCCAGGTGATCAAGTTTTCTTATCAGGAATGGGGATTTATCCTCAGAATAATACTTATTATTATCAGCATGATCCAGCCTCTACTTTCGAATGGGTGATAGAAGGACAAACTTACTCAGGAAAAGATATTGCCTATGTTTTCAATAGTCCTGGAGGATATAACGTGCAATTGAATATTGTTGATTCTATGGGCTGTCCTAACACTAACTTATTAAGCCAAAGGATTCGAGTAGCGGAAGATCCTGTTTTTGATGGTACTCAATCCGATGTTTCTACTATTTGTATTGGTGATACAGCTGTTTTGACTGGAAATGTTACAGCTTTTTCCCAAGATTTTGCGCTTCCTTTATCACGGGGAGATTCTATTTTTCTACCTGATGGAGTAGGGGTTTGTTATCAGACATCTTTGTTGTTTGGAGATTTTAACCCAGGGCAAACCATCAATTCTATCAATGATATTATAGATATTTGTGTGAATATGGAGCATTCCTATATGGGAGATTTGAATATTCAAATCGAGTGCCCAAATGGCTCGACTGTTGATTTGCATCAATATTCTGGTGGTGGCGGTACTTTTTTAGGAGAACCAGTTGATGTTGATACAGATTTATCCCCAGGATTGGGATATGATTATTGTTTTACACCTACTGCACCACAAACTTGGACACAAGCTGTAAATACAGGTAATACGATTACAGTCAATGGAAATACAACTTTAGCTCCAGGTAATTATGCGACCTCTACACCGTTATCAGGTTTAATAGGTTGTCCGCTTAATGGAACTTGGCAAATCGAAATTTGTGATAATTTAGCAATTGATAATGGTTATATTTTTAGTTGGGGGATTCAATTTGATCCTAGTATTTATCCTGCGCTAGATGTTTTTACGCCTTCATTTACGACAGAAGAGTGGCAACAACATCCTTCTATTGTTGCTAATCAAGGCGATTCAATTATTACGGTTGTTCCAACTAGCCCCGGTAATATTTCTTATCAATATGAAGCGATAAATAGTTTTGGTTGTTCTTATGATACAATCGTGACTTTGACAGTATTACCTTTTACTCATCCAACTTGTTTTGATTGTGATACTCTAAAATTACCAGCTCTAAATGATACGACTTTTTGCGTCGGAACGCCTCTTCAATTAGATGCAGAAACAACAACAACTTTTGATAGTTTGACTTATACTTACGTTGGTAATCAAACTATTCCAACAAATGCAACACTGGATATTCCGATTAATGTTTCAGGAGTTGGAGGCGGAACAGTGAATGCAAATACTATCGTTTCGGTATGTGTTGACATTAATCATTTTATCATGTCGGATGTAGATATGTGGCTCGTCGCACCGAATGGGGCTTTGTTGGAGTTGTCAACGGATAACGGAGGTAGTAATTTTACGAATACTTGTTTTACACCAACCGCAACGACTAGTATTACCACAGCAACTTCTGGTGCGACGGGAAGTTATCAACCCGAAGGAAATTGGTCCGCACTTAATGGTTCGGCGATTAATGGTACTTGGTATTTAAGAGTTATGGATGATTCGCCAGGGTTTGATGGAACAGTTAGTTTGGCTTCCATTACTTTTAATAATCCTTATATTGTCGCTTATTCATGGTCTCCGACTAATGGATTGTCTTGTACAAATTGCCCTAATCCAATCGCAACTCCAGCTACAACGACAACTTATACGGTTATGGCAACCGATAACTTAGGATGTAGCGAAACTGAATCATTGACTGTTACGGTGGTTAATCCACCTGCTGCTCCTGTATTGACTTGTGGTAGTGCGACAGCAATTAGTCTTAATGTAGATTGGCTTGCAATTCCAAATACCGCAGGTTATGAAGTTAATGTTAATAATACTGGTTGGATTCCAGCGAATGGAACGAATAGTCATTCAGTGACAGGATTACTACCTAGCCAAAGCGTACAAGTGCAAGTGAGAAGTATTGGAGCAGGGGATTGTGCATTAAGAAGTACAATCAGCACGATTAATTGTACAGCATTAGCTTGCGATTTAACGCCAACGCTTGATTCTGTTCAACAAGTGTCTTGTTTGGGTGGGAATGACGGTATTTTATACCTAAGTGTGGCTACTAGTGCGCCTTCTTTTAGTTTTAATGTAAATGGAACGGCTTATAATACTTCACCTATAACTGGGCTTGCCGCTAATCTATATACGATCATTACAACTGATTCTTATTTCTGCGCAGATACATTTCAAACAACAATTACGGCTCCAGCCGAAATCGTATTAACAACAGGAACGACTGCTGTCACTTGTAATGGAGGAAATGATGGAACAATCACCGTTTCGCCTACTGGTGGTGTTGGAAATTATAGTTATCAATGGAATACAAATCCCGTCCAAAATGCCGCAACAGCCACTGGATTAACTGCTGGAATTTATATCGTTACGGTAACTGATGGAAATAATTGTAGTAAAATTATTCAAGATACAATTGTAGAACCAACTTTATTGACAGGAATTATTGATGAAGAAGGAACTTCTTGTTACCAAGGGAATGATGGAAAAGCTTGGATTACTCCAAATGGTGGAACGTTAGGCTATTCCTACGAATGGAATAATATTGGAGGTACAGATACTTTATTCAATCAAATGGCTGGCGAAGTCACTGTTAGAATTACGGATGCTAATAATTGTATTTACGAAGATACGATTATCATTACTGAACCGCCATTATTCGGATTGACTATAGATTCGACTGATGTCAGTTGTTTTGATGCAATGGACGGAACTGCAACGATTACAACAACGGGCGGAACTGCGCCTTACACTTATCTTTGGAATACTATTCCTGCCCAAGATTCTATAGTAGCTATTAATTTGAGTGGTGGAAGTTATACTGTAGGAACAGACACTTATAATGAAGCCAATCCAAGTGGTTCCACTACTTTAGAAAATGCTACCTGGCACGGTTGTGATAGTACAGTAAATGTAGTATTAACATTCAATCCAGCTTCTTCTTCTGATGTTGTTAAAACTTTCTGTGAAGGGAGCGGAGGTACTTATACTGTAGGTGGAGACACTTATGATGAGAATAATGCTTGGGGATACACTACCCTTCCAGGTGCCAACCAATATGGTTGTGATAGTATCGTACAAGTAGATTTGATTTT
>CAKZLL010000299.1 GCA_937125475.1 uncultured Saprospiraceae bacterium
CCAGCATGAAAATTAAACATATACTATTTGTCTTACTACTCTCTACATTAATATGGTCTTGTTCAGAAGTTGGACCTAAAATTAATTTAGCTCAAACAGATCGAGTAGTATTAGTAGAAGAATTTACGGGTGTGCAATGTGTTAATTGCCCAGATGGCAGTAAGAAATTACAGGAAGTATTAGATGTTCATGGAGATAAATTAGTGACAATTTCTATTCATGGAGGTGGTTTTGCTGTTCCATTACCTGAAAGTCATTATGATTTTAAAACCGATGATGGTAATGAATTATTACCTTATCTAAATGCGCCTAATAATGGTCCAATTGGTTATCCTTCTGCCATTATTAATAGAAAATGGTTTGCTGGTCAACAAGATAGGATGTTATTTTTGAATGAATGGGCTGGATTTATCGCTGCTGAATTACAAGAAGCACCGAAAGTCAGAATTGACATGACGAAAAACTATAATACAACTAACCGAGAATTGCAAGTTGATTTGGATTTATTCTTTTTTGAAGCGATTGACAATGATGTCAATATTTCTATTGTTATTACCGAAGATGATATTGTTGATTATCAAAAAGATACGAATGGTAAAGTACCTGATTATGTACACAAACACGTATTAAGAGATGTAATTACGACTAATTATCGAGGTGATTTAGTAGCTAGTAATGTGCCTGCTAACGGCAGTTATAGCTTCAATTATAAATATGTTTTGCCAGATACTTGGCATTCAGAAAATTGTCATATTGTTGCTTTTGTGAATAGAAATGATGGTGGTACTTTAGATGTGCTTCAAGCAACACAAGCACATTTGGAATAAAAACGAGTGTTATATTTATACTAAAAGAGGCAATCATTTTGAATGATTGCCTCTTTTTATGAATGATAGATTTACTCTATCTCCAAGCATCAACAATACCTGCCATAACACCATAAGTCAAAATCCAATATCCAACATGAAGCAAGTTATTCATGGCTTTTCTGCGTTCAAACATTCCATTAATTACAACAACTGGTACTGCTGTCATTATTGCTAACATAGTTCCGTGCAACATTCCATGACCAAAAGTTTTATGCCCTTCGTTCACTCCAGTAGTCGAATGACCTGTTTCTATTGAAAAGAATAAAAACATTCCTAAAATAAAAGATAAAGCAAAAGCACCACCAAGAATAACAATCATATTTCCGCCTTTCAGCTTCTCTTCTGTTAATCCTGCCGATTTCATCCAAGCGTTTCCGAATGCTTTCGGGTGATAATAAATAGCTCCAATACCTAATGCTGCTGCTGCTGCTACAAGTTGTGCTAGCCAATTGATTTCCATTTCCATAATATTAGTTTTAGTTGGTTTGAAAAAATAAATTCTTACTTAATTGGGCTATTTGATAGGATATTAAACAAAACCAATGTGTTTTACTTTTCTTTGATAATCCCCTCTAATATAATCTTTTTTTTAAAAAAAAAGAAAAAAGTATAGATATATTATTAATGCAATTCAATAAAAAACCAAATCGTTTTATTTTAATCAAATTTTACTATTCACTAATGCTAACATTTCAGCTTCTAATAGATCCGTTTGCTTAATAATTTCATCACCTTTTGCAATAATCTCTTCTACAAAATTTTTATCTTTCAAGTCTACTGCGTTAATTTTTACATTCAAAAATGCGCCATGAACCGCCGCACGCGCACATAATGCGCCAACGCCTGCATCCGTCACAGAAGCAGGATTACCAATATTTGCCATAGCTTTGATGACCTCAAAACTCGCCAAAGACAATTCCATTACCTTAAAAGGTACTTCAATAGCATATTTGGTAGCGGCTTGAATAGCAACTCTTCGAGCAATCTTTTCGGCTTCAGTCGTTTTTGATAATCGGAAGGCAGCCATGATTTTATTAAATGAATTTGTATCTTCATCAACCATCGACAATAATTCATCTTTGAGTGCCTGTCCTCGATCTGCCCATTCAGAAAATTCTTCCCAACGCTCATCCCAACCACGTTTGTGTGCAGATAAATTCGCAACCATTGTACCTAATGAAACACCTAAAACGCCCACATAAGCAGCAATTGAACCACCTCCAGGCGCGACACTTTCAGAAGCTGTTTCATTCGCAAAATCACGCAATGTCATGTTGATCAATGGTGCTGCAATATTTTCGCGAAGGCGATATTCTATAATTCGTTGTTTCGGATCGAATGGACCTAATTCGTCTAATCCTAAGGATTTGATTGCAATTTTAATAATCTCGCTTTCCGCAATTCCTACAGATCGTTGTTGTTGTTTTAAGAAATACTTACCTGCATCGAGCATCACTTGAAGCGGCACAAGTCCAACCAATTCAGATCCTGTAATTCGAATACCGCGATTAGTCGCGCTTTTTCGAGTTTCCTCAAATGCTCGATGCAAAGACGTTTGATTAATATTAGTAATATTCATTGAAATTTGCGCCACACCATATTCTTCAATGAACCAACCGATGGCTTTCACTCCTTTACAAGTGCCTTTTTGCCACATTTTTTCGCCATTTTCATCCTTTATTATTTTTCCTAATAGCGAATTACCTTCTCGCATTATCCTTCCTTTTTCTCGAATATCATAAGCGATTGCATTCGCTCTTCGAGTAGAAGTTGTATTTAAATTAATATTGTAAGCAATCAAAAAATCACGCGCACCGATCACCGTCGCACCAGAAAAAGCATTAAATTCAGCCTTTCCATAATCGGGTTTCCATTCTGGTTCTGTAATCTTTTCAGTAAAACCTTCATATTCTCCTGCTCGTATTGTTGCCAAGTTTTTGCGCTTCGGATCAGTCGCTGCACTTTCGTACATATAAGTAGGAATGTCCAATTCTTCGCCTACTCGTTTACCTAATTGATGTGCAAACTGAGCGGTTTCTTCCATTGTTATTCCACTAACTGGCACAAACGGGCAAACATCAGTCGCGCCCATTCTTGGATGCTCACCGCTTTGTTTGGTCATATCAATCAATTCTCCTGCTTTTTTAATAGCTAAGAATGCCGCTTGTACGACCGCATTCGGTTCACCGACAAAAGTCACAACCGTTCGATTTGTTGCTTTTCCAGGATCTACATCTAGTAATTTAACATGTTCCACGCTTTCAATTTCATCCGTAATGGCTTTGATAATGGTCAAATCACGTCCTTCGCTAAAATTCGGAATACATTCTATTAATTGCATTATTAGTAGAGAATTAAAAATGAATAATAAAGTTTTTCTATTTGCCTTTAGGCTAAATTATCTTACAATTTTAAAACCATGTAAATAACATATTCTTAAAAAAGCAGTCATAAAACCTTTAACATTATCGAATTTATAAAATATTGGCTAATTTTTTTAGAAAAACAATATTCTTTTTGATTTTACATAATACTGCATTTATTTTATAATGTAAATCAATGCTTGATAATAAAATCGAATTTATTTTACCTATCTCATGGAAAAAATGTAATTTCCTTACGATTTCGCCTTCTAACTCTAAGTTGCATTCCTTTAACCACTAAATTTAATCCAAATGAGAGCATTTTTGATTGTTCTATTAGTAACGGTTTCTTTCGCGTCTTTTGCCCAAAAACCAAATACTGAAACCTCTTTACAAAACCTCATGACTTCCATCGAAAAAATCATGGAGGAGGAGCAAATTATGGGCGTAACTTTAGGAATTTTAGAGCGAGATTCAGTTCTTTTTTCTGGCGGTTTTGGTTATGTGGATTTTGAGGAGAAACGAAAAGCAGATAATAAATCGCTCTTTAGAATGGGATCAATTACGAAAATGTTTGTCGGTTTAGGTATTTTAAAATTAGCAGAAGAAGGCAAAATAAAACTCACGGATGAACTCAAAAAAATTGCGCCAGAAGTTCCTTTCAGCAATCAATGGGAAGATAAAAGCCCTATTCAAATCGTGCATTTACTAGAACAAACAACAGGTTTTGATGATGTAAAACTCAATTCTATGTACAATCTTTCAGGAAAAGAAAATAAAGGAATTGAAAGCGTTTTGGCACAAAAAAACTGCTTAACTACTCGTTGGAGACCAGGCGAACGTCATGCTTATGCCAATCCAAATTATGCTATTTTAGGCTATATTATTGAAAAAATAACAGGGCAATCTTATGATGAATATTTAACAAAAAACATCTTAAAACCGCTCGGAATGACGGCTTCTCATTTTGGTGTTAATAGCCAATTTCCAGCAATAGAAACGCGAGAATATTTGGGTAAAACTGAAACCCCGATTGTAACTTTAATTAGTGGAGCGGTTGGTTCGTTATGGTCTTCCACAGATGATATGCTTTCCTTTTTAAAACTGTTTTTAATGAAAGGCGATACTTTATTTTTACCCAAAATAATAGAGCGAATGGAACGGCAAGAGCATAATTTAGCGGCTCATGCTGGGTTAGATTTTGGATATGGATTAGCCAACTATGCCGATTTTTTGTATAAAAAAAGTAAATGGCGTGGGCATCATGGACGATTAGGAAATTGTCGCGCTTCCTTTCTTTATAGCAGAGAATTAGATGCTGGTTTTATTATAGCTAATAATTCCAATTTCAAGAATACCCGTATTGAAGGATTAATCATTGATTTTTTGGAACGAGAAGTCGAAGAAGCTTACGCCAAAGAAGTATCAGCTTTAGATAAAGAAGCGATTGAACCTTTTTTAGGCTATTATGATTTTGTAAGCCCGCGCAATCAAATAGCGGCATTTAAAGATCAACTCACGAATTTGGTACAGCTTTATACCGAAGACGATAAATTATATATCAATTATTTATTGGGTGGTACTTATGAATTAATTCAAGTCAAACCTAATATTTTCAAAACGGAAGGCGCGAACGAACCATCTTTCGCACTCACTGAAAATGCAGATGGAAAAAAAACACTCATTGCCTATACTAGTTATTTTGAAAAAGTATCAACGGTTAAGGCTATCAGTTATCGAGTTTTATTGGTAATCGCGGTGCTTTTTGCGGTATCTTCTATTTTTTATTTTATAATTTCGCTTTTAGGGGCGTTTTTGGGCAAAGTGAATTGGAAGGAATTAAGTTGGCGTTTCGCGCCTGTTATGGGGCTTTTGCTTCTGCTTTGGGCGGTTTTCTTATTGCTCAAAGCACAAGCCGCAACTTATCTTTTATATCAACTCGCAGAAATAAACTCTATTTCTTTAACTATTTTTATTGGCACATTAAGTTTTGGGCTTATTACTTTAATCAGCACTTTTTTTGCAGTTAAACGGTTCAAAATGATCAAAAATCGTTATCATGCGATTTATCTTTTAGCTGTTCATTTTTCCATGTTCTTGATAATGGTTATTTTATGGCAAAATGGCTGGATCGGTTTAAGAACTTGGGCGATGTAACGGGCTTTTCAATCAATGATTAATTATGGCAAAAGAAAAAATATATAAAGTGATCGGTTTAATGTCGGGGAGTTCGCTGGATGGCGTTGATTTGGCATATTGCTCATTTAAAGTGAATGGCGAGGATATTCAGTTTGAATTATTAGAAGCCGAAAACGTTGCTTTTGAAGAAAAGTGGACAAGGCGTTTGAAGCATTTACCAACACAAAGTGCATTAACTTTTGCTCAAACTCATGTTTATTTTGGGCATTATCTGGGGCATTTGCTAAATGATTTTATAAAAAAACATAAAATTAAACCCGATTTTATCGCATCGCATGGACACACGATTTTTCACGCACCAGATCAACGAATGACCACTCAAATCGGCGAAGGTGGAGCAATGGCAGCAATTACAAAGACAATCGTGATTTCTGATTTTCGTACTCAAGATATTGCAATTGAGGGCGAAGGCACACCAATTGCACCTACTGCGGATCGGTATTTGTTTGGCGATTTTGATTTTATGATGAATATTGGTGGCATCTCGAATATCACGAGTAATATTCATGGAAAATACATTGCTTTTGATATTGGCCCAGCTAATCAAGTGTTGAATGCTTTGGCAAACACACTTGATTTAGAGTATGATAAAGGTGGTGAAATTGCGCGTCAAGGCGAAGCCAATCCTGATATTTTAGAAGCGTTGTATCATTTTCCTTATTTTGAAAATCCTTATCCAAAGTCGATTGCTAATGCTTGGATACAAAATGAAATCATTCCTATTTATCAACAAGTCGATTGCCCAATTGCGGATAAATTACGAACTGCCGTAGAACATTTAGCCATCGAAACGGCTCATTCTATTGAACAAATTATCAAAAAAGAAAATTTTCAGAAGGAAAAATATAGATTATTAGCCACTGGAGGCGGGACGTTTAACGATTTCCTAATGGCTTCCATTCAAGAGAAAATAGCTGATATGAATGTTGAAATCGTTATTCCTTCTAAGGAAATTATCGAATATAAAGAAGCGATTTTGATGGGTTTGATGGGCGTTTTGAGGATGGAAGAACGCGTTAATTGTTTTAGTTCCGTAACTGGCGCAAGCCGTGATACGGTTGGAGGTGCGGTTTATTTTGGAAGAGTTGAATGAAATGATTTAAAAAATTATAAAACCTAAACTTTCATCCATGAAAATATAAGCAAGTACTTTTACTATACGCATATAAAATCTCTTTTTTGAATGTATACTTTGTTGAAAATACCCGACAAAAACTAGATTATGCCTGCGTTTTTCGCCGCTTCTAAACCCTGCTTAAAGAATCAAAAATGGGATTAAAAAGTGAAATACTTTTTAATCCCATTTTTGATTCTTTAATGCTAGGCACTAAAAACGCAGACTTTCCATAATGGTTTTTAATCGTTCTACGTAATCCCGTTGCTCTTTTTTGCCTGGTGCTTGTATAAAGCCATCCATAAAAACCATTCGATTATTATTAGGATTTAGAACCATATAACTTAAAAATGGTCCACCCATATAATCGCCAACTGTTTTCCAAAGCCCTCGACCTTCTAGCGCAAATTGATTATTAATCTTTGTTTGTTGAAAAACAGGAAATGGTCTATTTTTTACTTCGGTGCTCATGTACGTACCGCTTTTAATTGTACCTACGTATCTTTTACCGAGTTTATTTCGCGCCTTAATTAAATTATCAGTACTGATAAGATTATCTTGATTATAATCCATTGTACGTATAATAATATTGTAGCCCACCTCTCTTGCATCATACCTTAACCAAACAGTGCTATCATCCATAGCGTATTCATTCACCATTCTAAAGCCTTTAGGAATATTCATGATGATACTTAATTTTTCCTTTAGGGTCGTATTAATTAAGTTATTTGAACCACCTGCATAAGCACTAGCTTTTGCTATATTTTGATCAGATTTATAAATTTCTTCAATAATTTTAGGACTAGAACGACGAATTGCATCAGGTAATTCAGCAGTTGTTGGGGCAAATACATAAATTACTCTTTGCCCTCTTGCCCATTTATTTTTTTGAATAGCAAATCGAAAGCCTTTTTCTTCTTGGGCTTTTTTGATATTATCTGCTCCTAATGCTTTCCTAATAATATTAGACGTTCGAGTTTCACTATCTAAAGCACCAATATAAATAATGTTACGTCGATGTTTGGCATATCCTGTGAAATCTCTTGGTTGAGTGGCGCTGACATCCAAAACAGGCTGTGGAGTTGGAACAATTAAATAAGGTCCAGTTAGATAAAAGCCAATCGTATCATTGATTGGTGATTTCATTAAACTTTCCTCTAACACGATTAAAGCTTGATAGGCATTGCCAATCGCCAAAGGTAAACTTTCTACATTCAATTCTTTGCGCTGTTTAGAAGAACAACTACTTACACTGATCGCTATAACCACAATTAATAACCACTTTATTCTCATATTTCTTAATTCATTAGTTAGTAGTTCCATCGCTTTAGAACTATTTATAAAATTGCTTCCTATTTAAAAGATGAAAATAAAACTAAAATTGGTGTATCCTATTTTCATTACAAAAATAATAACCTATTTTTTTTTTAAGAATAAAAAAGAAAAATAGTACCTAATATTGTTTGATTAAATTAGAAATTGGTACTATTAAAAATTAGAATAGGCTTTAAGTATCAAATACCTAAAGCCTATTTTAATTTTTATTCTAAGATGAAATCATCCTTTATTTTTTCAAATAAATTTTTAATTGCATTCCTGGGCGCAATTCTTTGTGCGTACCGATGCTATTCCATCCGATTAAATCTTGGACTGTTACATTGTCATATCGACTAGCAATTTTCCAAAGTGTATCTCCTCTTCTAATATCATAATAGATTTCTGATTTTGAACCTCCGATAGGAATAACTTTTGAGGTTGTTTCTGATTGACTGGCAGTTGGTGCAGAGACAGCGAACGCAATATCTGCTTGTGGAGTAGGAGTAGGTTGTACTGCGGCAACAAGCGGTTCAACTACTCGCTCAATTCGTTGTGTTTTATAAATAATAAGCTTTTGGTTAATTCTTAATTTAGAACTTCTTAACTTATTCCATTTACGTAATTTCCTAACTGTTACTCGCTGTTTCCTGGCAATTTTACCCAAATTATCTCCTTTTCTAACTCGATAAACTTCTTTTACTTGTTTATACTCAACTACGGTTTCAGCTACGCCAGAAGTGTTAGAACTGGAATTTGAAACAAATTGAATCTTCGGTTCATTCGATAAATCAACGGAAGAAGATGCAAAATAAGCAGGTTCAGCACTTGGTGATCCGTCTCTAAAAGCGGTCATTTTTGACATTGGCAAAATAAGTAAATAACCTGATTTACTTGAAGGAATAAACCCTTTTCTATAACTAGGATTTAAACGCTTGACTGTTTCTAAAGGTGTTCCACTTAACATCGCTACTTTTTGAAAAGATGTTTTCTGGAATACTCGAATTTTTTCAGTGACTTGCAAATCGTATTCTGGAAATTCAGGATAAATATTATGCAAGTGATAATAATTTGCAGTATAAGCTGCTGCTATAAAAGCAGGAACATAATTGCGCGTTTCTTTTGGTAAATAACGGATGATGCTCCAATAATCACTGCTATTCGCTTTTTTCATTGCTTTATTCACTCGACCTGGACCACAGTTATAAGCTGCAATGACTAAATGCCAATCATGATATCGCTCATATAAATCTTGTAAAAAACGTGCAGCTGCGTCACTAGCAGCAAAAGGGTCGCTTCGTTCATCGACATACTTATTGACCCTTAAATTGTATTGTAAACCCGTTCCTTTCATAAATTGCCACAAACCTGTTGCTCCAACAGGAGATCTTGCGATAGGATTTAGAGCTGATTCTATGATTGGTAAATATTTTAAATCGGTAGGAAGTCCATGTCTCATTAAAGCATTTTCAAAAATAGGAAAATACATAGAGCTTCGACCAATGATTGTTTCAGTAGAACGACGACGCCTAACGGTATAAGCCTTAATATGAGATCGTACCAGACGATTGTAAGTCATCGGAATTTGGTTGGAAAGCTTCGAAAGACGCTCTTCGATTTCAGCGTCAGTAACGACAGGGATGGATTTGTCGCTATTTTCTCTAAGCCTTTTTGCTTCTAATGCATCTAGTGTGTACGTTTTGCCATCTTGTGCTGTCGCATTAAATGCAACTAAGAATAAGATAGCAAATATCAAATATTGAGTAAGCTGTTTCATAAATTGTAGAATTTAATAAACTTATTGATCAATCAGATTGCGAAAAATGCTATCCTTTGTAGGATCAAATAAGTTTAATTGTTTAAGTAGCTCAATTGTATTTGATGAAAATTAAGATGAAAATAAAAAATCATTACTGTTATGTTTATTTTCGTTAATTAACAAAATACTAGTGTTAAAATTTAAAAAATAATATAAAACTGTTTAAGATTTTAAGCTACTTGTTTGTTTTATTGGTGTTACAGGTGTCGTATTTGTAATCTGAAAATTTATAATAATTGCTCGATTTCTTTAGAAAAAGAAAGTAATTGAGCTTCTTCGAAATCCTTTCCAATGAATTGAATACCAATTGGAAGTGATTCATTATTTACATTTTGAATGGGGAGAGATATTGCAGGCGCACCAATTAAATTGGCAAAAACCGTGTAAATATCTGCTAAATACGTTGCAATTGGATCTTTTTCACTTTCGCCAATTTTAGGCGCAACGTTAGGGGTTGTGGGCATTAATATAAAATCATATTGTTCGAAAATGGCTTTTGTCCTTTCTGAAAGCAATCTTCTGACTTGTTGAGCTTTAGTATAATAAGCGTCGTAATAACCGACACTCAATACAAATGTGCCTAACATAATCCGTTTTTTGACTTCCTTTCCAAAGCCTTCGGTACGAGATTTTTGGTATAACTCTTTTAAATTATTAACATTTTCTGCACGATGACCGTATCGAACACCATCATAACGAGATAAGTTAGAGGATGCTTCCGCAGTCGTCAATACATAATAAGTTGGTACTAGATAATCTAAATATTCAAAAGGAACTGCCTCAACTTCATGTCCTGCAGCTTTCAATCGCTCAATGACTTTTGAAGTACTGGCATGAATATCTTGATCCAAACCTTCACCATTCAGCGTTGATTCGAAGTAAGCTATTTTGGCTTTACCTTTTTTTATATCTAAACTATTACTGTAATTAGGAACAGGTATTGAAGCAACTGTTGCATCGAACTCGTCATGCCCAGCTGTTACTTCTAAGATTTGAGCCGCATCTTCGAGAGAATTGGTAAATATACCAATTTGATCGAAAGAAGAAGCATAAGCTAATAATCCATGTCTTGAAATGCGCCCATAAGTTGGTTTTAAGCCTATTACGCCACACCAAGCTGCTGGTTGACGAACAGAACCGCCTGTATCAGAACCCAAAGCCGCCAAACACATATTGGCTTGTACGCTAACTGCTGCACCGCCTGACGAACCGCCTGGCGCTCTATCTGGATCAGCTGCATTACGCGTTACACCAAAATAAGAGGTTTCATTAGTTGAACCCATTGCAAATTCATCACAATTTGTTCGACCGATAATGATAGCGTCTTCAGCTAATAAGCGTTCAACTGCTGTTGCATTATATACAGCAGTAAACTTTTCTAACATTTTCGAACTTGCCGAAACTATATGATCCTTATGGGAAAGAACGTCTTTTATTGAAATTACTAAACCAAACAGTTTTCCGACACTTTTGGGAGCCGTTTGATACTTTTTGTCTAATGCTTTTGCTTTTTCTAACGCCTCTTCTCTATACACCTCTACAAAAACATGGAGCTTATTATTATATTGATTAATATTGCCCAAATAATGAGTTACAACTTCTTCTAAAGTTGCTTGTTGAGATTGTATTGCAGTTTGTATGCTTTGTAATGACTGATATTTTTTCACCAAAATTAAATGTTACTTACTGAAATACACAGTACAAATATATTAAAATATTTTATATGTGAAAATTATCTATCGTTTTTTAACAGATTATTAATATAAACGATAAACGTCATTAGGCTTCACTAAGAGAGGAATAGATGAGAGAAAACGCCCATTTTGTACTCCTTTCCTTGATTTGAATGCTTAGCCTAATGACCATTTATTAAATTTATTGATTTTTATTTTTTTTATAAAAATCATTTCATTGCACCAAAAAAATAGGATCTTAGGGAGTGCGCAAAAAATAATCTACCCAAAGGTTATTTATTTCCTTGTCCCTTAAAAGGATGAAATTAATTAATTACCCTTTTTTTTCATCGTGCATTCCTTCTTTAAGCTCACGTTCTACTGAAGCTCTAGCTGTATTGAATTCACGGATACCTTTTCCAATACCACGCATTAATTCAGGAATTTTTTTGCCTCCAAATAATAATAAAATAGCAAAAAATACTACAATCATTTCTGGTCCAACAAAACTAAATAATAATATTGTTTCCATAATTATTTCATTTTTATAGCCGCAATAATACGACTTTTTAATAAATTTATTAAAATCAAAATCTCTAATAACCAGCACTTTAGCCTTTATTTCTTATTACTAAATTGTTATGGTCATTAATCGAAGTATCAAAAAGTTAATAAGGTCATTGAATTGTCATATTGCTTAAAAATTAGCAATATTTACATAACTCATTGTAAAACAATCATTAACCTATTAGTCAGATACTACAAGTTAAAATTTCTTGAGACTATCAAAGATTTATTGATCAAAGTTATTAACCTTTTTATTTTGCTTGATTTGACTAATCGAAGTTATTAAAAGTTTAACAAACTTTAACGTTAAATCGTTATTCTAAGCCCTAAATTTGACATTTTAACTATAAATGAGCCTTTTTTATAAAATATATAGGCGTAATTTTTAAAGATATTTCGCTATTATTCGATCTATAATTTTTATAAAAACAGAATAATAATGAAATAGTTATTACAAAGTTGTGGTAGTCATAGGGGATTTTATAATTTCGTAGTCTAAATGGATTGATGAATTTTTTAGATTAAAAAAATGGCCAAGAATAAATTAGCAAGATTTGCCGAGTTATCTACTTTTTCAAATACCTATCAGAATTATGATGTGACTGATCCTAAATTAGTCAATTTTGAAGGAGAAGAAGTGAATTTGAAAGGAAAATGGAATGAATTACATTTTAAAAATGACTTACCAATTGTATTAGAATTGGCTTGTGGTGGCGGTGAATATACGGTCGCAATGGCTAAAAATTTACCAAATCGAAACTATATTGGGGTTGATATTAAAGGAGCTAGAATTTGGAAAGGTGCGAAAATAGCGATGGAAGAAGGGTTGTCGAATGCGGCTTTTTTAAGAACACGGATTGAACAATTAGGTTTGTTCTTTGGTGAAAATGAAATTAGTGAAATTTGGATTACCTTTCCTGATCCATTCTTGAGGGTAGGAAAGGCACAACGCCGTTTGACTTCTGCTCGCTTCTCAAAAATTTATAAAAATGTCTTAAAAAAGGATGCGATCATTCATCTAAAAACGGATGATCCTACGCTTTATGCTTTTACATTAGAGACAATTGACGAGGAAAAATATCAGTTGATTTATGAAAATAATGATATTTATGGAAGTGAATTATATACTGAAGAGCTTCATTATAAGACTTATTATGAGAAAAAACATCTTGAAAATAGGAAAACGATTAAGTATATCCGTTACACGTTAGGAGAGTAGAAGGGATTTTGAGCGTAATAAATCCCTAAAAACGGAACAACTATGGGGAAAACGATTAACAAGGAACTGTCTATTTTTTTTTATTTCAATTTCATCATTGGCTTATTGTGTAGTCGAACGATGCTGACTATTTCATTGATTGGTTTGGTGCTCATTGGTTTATTGGATGTGCGATGGAAACCTTTTAGTGTTGGTTTTAATAAAAATTGGTTCAAAAACTTGGGAAAGCTTTTCTATCGAAAGGACTTTTTAGCAGTATTAGGGATTTTTGTATTGGTCGCTTTGAGTGGTCTAAATTCTACTGATACATCAGAATTGATGAGGCATATTCGGGTCAAACTTCCATTTTTAATACTTCCGATTGCATTCATTCAGCTTCCAGATCTATCCAAACGAGATCTAAGTAATGTGCTTTATATCTTTCTACTTAGCGCATTTGCTGCAAGTTTAGGCACAGCCATTCATTATGCTTTGGATTATGAATTTATTACCAATGAAATCTTTTCAGGTAAACCCATTCCTACGCCAATTCATCACATTCGATTTAGTTTGTTAATGGGAATTGCGATTATTACGGGTATTTGGCTGAGTTTGACAGGGTATTATTGGAAATACACTTGGGAAAAATGGCTGATTATTGCTTTGACTGTTTTTATATTCGTTTTTCAACATGTCTTGAGTGTCCGCTCTGGTTTGATGGTTTTGTATGCTGGTTTGATCTTGATGGGAGTTTACTACATTATATATAGTAAGAAAACCTGGTTATTCGCTGTTTTTGTTCCTTTGATGAGCGCCCTGCCGCTTGTTGCTTATCATACTATTCCTTCTTTGAAAAATAAAGTTCGCTATATTCAATACGATTTAGATATGTTTCGTCATGGAAATATTAGTGGTTTTTCGGATGGACAGCGGTTAATTTCGTGGTATATGGGAGCAGCAGTTTTTAAAGAGAATAAAATATTCGGTACTGGTTTTGGTGATTTGAAAGATGAATTAGCACAGAAATATGCGAACCAATATCCAGATTTAAAACCTAAAATGCCGCATAATCAATTCTTATTATTTGCTTCGGGAATGGGATTAATAGGATTATTAGGCTTTATTGGTTTATTTTTCTTGCCTTTGTTGTACCAAAGACGTTTTCGATTTTCCTTTTTTGCAGCATTCTATTTAATTATTACGCTTTCCTTTTTATTTGAAAATACCTTATCAACTGCTTTTGGAACAAATATTTACCTATTTTTTACCTTAGTAATAATGAAATTGAAAGGAACAGATTTTGATATATTTTAGTAAATCTTGAATGATCAAATAAAAAAAGTCCAACTCTTCCCCTAAGAGTTGGACACAATAAAGTTAGTGTTGTGTAATTCAATTGTTTTTGTTAATTCATTCCTATAACTTCTTCTGTATTATTTAACTTCCAATGATTATATGCTGCAATTGTCTTTGCTAAATAACCGAAACCATACCCTTTTTTACCAATTTTAGCTAGTAATTCTGGATGATCAGCTACTATTTTTCTAAGTATTTTTCTATAATTTGATTTATTTATTTCGATTAATTTCCCTTTATATTCAGTTTGTATGTATATAATATGTAGGAAAGGTGTTTTGCGGCTAATATTTTGTTGAATGAAATGATGATACAAACTCACTTCGCCACCAACTTCACGCTCTAGTAATACTTCTTTTGGTCCAAAAGGAACTGGAGAACGCGCTACTGTTTTACGAGTATAAGTGATTTGTTCAGTTTCAAATTGACGTGTCTTTTTGTTCCATTTTTCTACTGAAAAGCCGTATTCTTTCACATCTTTAGCTTTGAATACTTTCTTCTTTTGATGAGCATTAATGAATTTAATTTTTACTTCATTCATGGCAGGAGTCAACATTTCAATTTTGCCTAAAATCCTATCTTCATTGTTTTTAATCAAATAGCCTTCATAAACTTTAGAAGCAAAAGTTGAAGTTGATAATAGTAAGGTAATTACCCCTATTACTATAAATTTAATTTTTTTGATTGTAAGTGTGGTGCTCATACGATATAATTTTATAGAACTTTTATGATGTTGTTTTTCTCTGATACTTCAAAGTACCAAAAAAAGACGTACTTAAACTATGCTATATATTGGGTAAAACGTGACAGTGTAAAGCGGATTTTTTTTAATAAAACTACTGGTATGACTTAGTTTTATTGCTGACAAGTAACAATTTAATATATGTTAAAATTATATATTAAATCAAATTATTATGATTTTATTTGAAACATTATGGAGCAATTTTCCAAATCTTAGGAAAAATGACCCATTTATCGTTAACCCTCACCAATCCTTCAAAAGATATTCCCGCAGGAAATTGATCTTTAACAAATTTAAAACGATGGATAATCACATCATCTTCTAGATAAGGAAGAATTTTAATAAAATCGCTTGGGAAATGTACTGCATCACCAATTGCAGCTTTAAAATCGTTAGTAGAAGCCGTCCAAATTAATACTTGATTAGATTCTGCTAGTGGTCGGACTAGAAATTTTTCTTTATCAAAAAGTTGATTAATATATTTTCGTGCTCTATTCTGCATAGCAGCATCTGGAAAGATAGCCTGTATATCTTTAAAATTTGGTTTTAATGCTTTCGTGAGTTTTAATTGTGTCGCTTTATTCGTTTTTAAAAAAGTTTTGACAAAGGAATAAGCAACTTTTTGTTGAGGATAATTGGTTGGATGAGTTTTTTCTTTGATATCAGTACCACAACTTATAAATAAAAATATGCTAAGAATAAAAAGCCATGATATTTTGAATGGGAACATGATTGTTATATTTTTAAACGTCGGATGTAGGAAACATCCGACGTTTTGATAGCTAAAGAGATTGATGCTCTAGCCTATGTTTATATATAATATAGAGTAGTGATATTTTATATAGTTAAAAATGCAGAACTCAATTGAGTAACTGTTCCAGCGACTAAGGTTTCTGGTAATAACTCCTCTAAGCGAACAGAGCAAATTGTATTAACCAAATTAGGATCTTGATCTACTAATACCTTAATATAGTTATCTGTAAAACCAACCATTTTACCTTTTTCTTGTGTTGCTTCTAATAAGACTTTTCTTTTTTGTCCTAGATGTTGTTCATAAAAATGCCTTTTTTTCTTTTTAGAAAGAATACGCAACATTTCGTTTCTTCGTTTTCGTTCTCCCATTGGAACTTTACCTTCCATTTCAGCAGCAGGCGTATTGGCTCTTTCAGAATAAGTGAAAACATGTAAATAAGAAATATCTAACTCATTGATAAAGCGATACGTTTCTAAAAAATCTTCTTCGGTTTCCCCTGGAAAACCTACAATCACATCAACACCAATGCAACAATGCGGCATAGCTTTTCGAATAGACGCAACCCGATCGGCATATAATTCGCGTTTATATCTGCGTCTCATCTGACGGAGTTGCTTATTATTACCCGATTGCAAAGGAATGTGAAAATGAGGAACAAATCTATTAGATTGTGCCACAAATTCAATGATTTCATTCGTCAGTAAATTAGGCTCGATAGAAGAAATGCGAAAACGCTCAATCGCCTCAACTTCATCTAAGGCTTTTACTAAGTCAATAAACAAAGCTTCTTTTTTAGGTTTTATGCCTTCGATAACTTCTGTTCCATTACCAAAATCACCAATATTAACCCCAGTCAAAACGATTTCTTTTACGCCTAAAGCAGCAATTTTGCAAGCGCGTTCAATCACACTATCGACTGTATCACTTCGACTTTTGCCCCGAGCTAATGGAATAGTACAAAAAGAACATTTATAATCACAACCATCTTGTACCTTCAAAAAAGAACGTGTTCTATCACCAAAAGAAAAAGCGTGTGTAAAAGTATTAGCCTCTTTTACTTCTCCTGCTTTGATCATGCCTTTTCCTGGTGCTTTGCTCAAATCGTCAACATAATCCAAAATGCGAAACTTCTGTGCTGCACCCAATACTAAATCAACACCTTCTATATTCGCGATTTCATCTGGTTTCAATTGAGCGTAGCAACCGACGATAACAACAAATGCTTCAGGAGACCTTCGCAAAGCCTGTCGAACTGTTTTTCTACATTTCTTGTCAGCAAAATCAGTTACAGAACAAGTATTGATGACATAAATATCAGCGGATTCCTCAAATTTTATTGGCAAATAGCCATTATCCTCAAAAAGTCGGCTAATTGCAGACGTTTCTGAATAATTGAGTTTACAACCTAAAGTATGAAATGCGACCGTCCTCGGTGTTGCCATTATATCGTTTTTATGCTTGTTTGATTAAGTTTGAATTGCTATCTTATTTCAGAAAATGATTAAATAACAATAATAATCCATTGCAAAGGTACAAAGTTATTCAAAATTTAGTGCAGAAAGCAGTTCTTCGCCAATCAAAATACATAGAATTGTCATAAAAAGTTCTGAATATTATTTTTTTTTATCATATGATAAAAATGTGAATGTCTTTCTATGAATAAAACAAAGCAGAATATATTATGTCACATATATATGATTTAAAATAAAATATATAGACTTGTATTAAACCTTTTTAAAGCGATACATTTGTAATCAAATAAAAAAGAGTTTAATTGAAAATTAAAAGTAAGGTTCATTTTTGTATTTATTTTTTTTTATGACATAAAAAGGAGAAATGTTAAAACTAGAAATAAAATGATGAAAATGAAACATATTATATATTGAAAAATAGTTATATTATATTAAATTACACCACAATTAAAAGTTAAAAAGTATTGATAGAGAGTTAGTTATAGAGAAAATCATTGATGAGATACACCGCCTTCTATATCTATGATAGGTATAGATCCCAACACAGACACATCATTTTTTAGAAATTAACCACTGTTTAATTTTATTTTTTTTGTAATTCAATTGTACTAATTTTTTTTAAGTGCAATTGTACTTGTTTTGGTATGCTATTTGGAATTTTACTATTGAAACTAAATTACTTTAATAAACGTACAATCTATATTAGATGTCACATTTGTCAAAAAAATGTTATATAATATGTAGGCATTTATAAAAATCCAAGCAAAGTACAACATAAGAAATTTCTATCATGAAAGTGCTAAAAAAAACCATAGGTCTATTAATTATTATGGGATTATATACATCCCTACTTGCACAAAATCAGGCATTACCTACTGATATGAGAGATGGAAGATGCTATTTAGAAGCTACAAACCCATCCGAATATAAACTAACAGCTAAAAAAATCTTAGTTCAACAGAGCTATACTAAAGTAGTAACTAAGCCAGCAGTTTATGATACTTTTGCTGTAGGTGTAATCGCTTTTGCAGACTCTAAAGAAATCATAGCAGATGCTTATGATTTTGAAATCGTCACTAAACCAAATTATGATTTCCCTTCTGATGTTAGTATAATTGATAATGTTTATGAATTTGAGACTAAAAATAGTATCAAAGAATCTATTGCTAGAAGCTGGGATTTATCTAATTTAGGTATGTGTGATTCTCCAGCTGGCGATTGTGATTTATTAGATTGGATCATATTACCAGTTAACTATATTCCGAAAAATGCCAAATCGGAAGGTAAATCTGAGGAGAAAGGAAATCAATTGACTTCTTCTGTTGCTATTATTAATTTGAAATTTAGTGGTCAGGATAAAATTGTTCCTGTTGAATATCGTTTTTATGTGAAAGAAGTTTTGCTAGAAGCTGCAGAGCAAGAAGTTATTCAAGTACCAGCTAAATATCAAACAATTAGCGAAAGAGTACAAATTAATGAAAAACCAAGTACTCAATGGGTTGAGGTTGTTTGTTCTAATAAAGTAGATGGTTTTTTAATTGGACAAATTCAATTGTCTCTTAAAGGTCGAAAATTTTATTATGGTAAAATCAATGGCTCATGGAATGATTATCTTCAAACGGCTCTTGAAAACTATCAAGTTGAAAATAATTTACCTGTTGGAAAATTAGATAAATTGACAGTTGAATCACTTGGATTAAATTATGAAATGCTTATTGATGATGAAAAAAGTAGTAATTATAATGATTTAGAGGTTAGTACAAAGTAAGTTTTTTATTTGGATTTTTAAGATGGCGAAACTTCTGAGGAGGTTTCGCCATTTTTGTTTTGTGATATTTATATCATTTTTTACATTAAATATTATAAAAAACAATATATAAAATATTGAAAATCAATTTCTTAAAAACATATAATATAAAATTAATATTTGTTTTTTTGTAATTTATGATTTGACGGTATATTTTTTGTTGCTATATAAAACAAAGGGCCTAAACAAATTTTGAAATTTATAGAAAATTTAATGATGAAGCCAGTAATTACACTATCTTATATATTTCTTTGTATGTGCCTCTTAGTGGGAGCATGCAAAAACCCTGTGGTACAGCCAACAGTAACTGGTTTTACCTATACTGATGAAAAAAACTTAGGTAACGAGCTACATAAAGCAATGGTAAATAGTACAATGTTTGATGTACTAGATGCTAGCGGAACTTATGCGACAGCATATCAATACCTTAGTGGATTGAGAGTAAAAATATTAGCAACAAATATAATGGAGCGCCGTCAAGATTTTGATTGGACGTTTCACATCATAAAAAATGATGGTATACAAGATTGTTTTACTACAGTAGGTGGTAAAATATATATAACAACAGGACTTTTAAGGGATTTAGTTGCTAATGAAGCGCAATTGTTAGGAGTTTTAGCGCATGAAATGTATTATGCAGATGAGAGCTATCAAATGCAAATTATTAAGGATAATTATAATTTCACAGAAATCCTAAATGTAGTTTATGGTGGAGAAGAAGGAACTGCCCTCGAAATGATTAGCTGGTTTTATAATACACCTCGAAATGCTAATCTTGTGCCACAAGCCGATCAATATGGTGCGACAATACTCTGTGGAATAGGACAGGTGAGTATTAAAGAGTTCGGGAAAGTGATTGAAAATGCCGCTTTGACAACGCCTACTTCTCGTTGGTACACTAATCATCCATCACCTAGTACATCTTCTGTAAATGATAGAAAACAAGAAATGGTTACTCAGCAAGCTACTTGTAATACTAGTACTATTAATGTCTATCAACAAAGATATTTGGACTTTTTGAATAATTTACCACCGAGATAATCTATTTTTTCAAATGAATATAGCCTATTGAGCAATGCTTAATAGGCTATATTTATTTAAATTTCTTCTATTGTACTCTTGAAATTAGATTTTTAACTTATATTAGTCTTTATTCTAAATTAATTTCATTGCTTAAATTATAAAATAGTGGTTTGTCCAAGTTGTCACTTACAAAATATTCAAAAGGAGGCGAAGTTTTGCCCTCGATGTGGAGAAGTTCTAGCAGGGCGAGGCGCATTGAGTGAAGCTGAATTGGACAATATTCGGGAAAAAAGCGTTTTGCGAGGTAAAATCGCAGAGTTAGAGAGCCGAACAAAAACGCATAAGTCTCTTATTAGTCAACTTAAAACCTATGTTGTTTTATTATTAATTTTATTTCCAATCTCTCATCTTTTATGTAATAAAAAAAAGCATCCCACCATCTCAGACTTAAATAGTCATATTCAAGCGACTTTTGCCACAAAACAGTTAAAACATAGTCAATTCGTGATAGAAACACTTCTATCGGATTATCCGACTTTTTTATATATAACCTTGTATGGAGATAATCCAGAAAGCCTTTCTATGCTTTTTTATAATACTAGAGAATATGCAGATACTATAATTAAGGACAATTATATTTATAATGATCGTGAAATTCCAACTGGAGATACTTTGATTATTCGCAAAAATCCTGAAAGAGTTGTTCATAATGTATTGACAACAAGATCGGCACAAAAATCAATTTTAAAGAAAGGAGGGAAAAATATATTAAAGGACTTTAGCGAGTTTAAAACAAATGATTAAGTAATTAGCAATCTCTTATTGTATTTCAAAATATATTTGTTAATGTGTTTAATTAGGTCATAGTAAGTCAGAGTATATACTAAATTCGGAAATAGGAGCCATTTGAGCAACAATTATTAAATAGTCAACCCCTAAAACAAATACACTTTCCATATAAATCATCACTTAAAAACGTTATTAAATTGAATGATGTTTTTGAATAGCATCACTTTTTTATTTTCTTATCTATTTTTCAAAATATCAAGTGTTATGAAAAAAATTATACTCATTGGTTGTAGTATTTTTTTACTCAATCATTCCTCTATGGCTCAAAATTCAACAGCCGAACGCGTTTATCAAATTTTTCAAAATAGCTGTGCAACTGCTTATTGTCATGGCAGCGGAGGTGGAAGTGGTGGTTTGGATTTAGAAGGGGCAGGAGCAACTGTTGCCGAAAAAATGCAGGATGTTTATACCAAAATAGTGGGGGTAACACCTTCAAATACTACTGCTGCTGGCGAAGGTGATCATTTAATTTATAAAGGTAGACCAGACAAAAGTTTTTTATTTCGTAAAATCAATAATGGCTTAGAGAGTACTATAGGATTGGAAACGAATGAAGGAGCAGCGATGCCGCAAGGAGGAAATTCCTTGACTGATGTTGAAAAAGAATTGGTTCGTCAATGGATTTTATTTGGTGCACCTGCTACAGGAACAGTAGTTGAAGAGGCTTTATTAACGGATTATTATGTTAATGGAAATGGGGTAGAAGCATTTCCAAACGGTGCGCCTACACCTCCTACTGCGTCAGAGGGTTTTCAAGTAAAAATGGGCCCTTACTTTTTAGCACCGCAAAATAATGCTCAAGGCTGGGCGGATGAGTTAGAGTTTTTTCAAAAGTGGGAATTAGATTTACCAAGTGATTTTGAAGTAACACGACTGGATACGAAAATGGGAACGTATTCACATCATTATATTATGTACACTTACGATACACCAGGAGATGCTTTCTCGATTGAGCCAGGGTTGAGAACTTATACTAGTCACACTAATATGACATTAGTAGAGGCTGTTCAAGCTACAACAGATTTGAAACTGCCACAAGGAGCAGCTTTCAAATGGGATAAAGATGTAGTGCTAGATTTGAATTCTCATTATATTAATTATGATAATTCAGCAGTCTATAAAGCGGAAGCTTATGTCAATATTTATACTCAACCAGATGGAACGGCTAATCAAGAAATGTTTACTCAATTAATACCTAATACTAGTATTAATATACCCAACAATGGAAATGAATATACATTTACAAGAGCTTTGAATGGCTTTTTGGGAGAAGTTTATATTTGGTCTATGATGGGACATACTCATGAACTAGGCACAGATTACGATGTATATTTAAGGAATGCAAATGGAACAAAAGGTACACAAATTTATGATGGTGCTTGCCCACAAGGTATTCCTGGTTGTGCAACACCATTTTTTGATTATCAACATATTCCAATGCGATTTTATGATCCATTATTACCTATCACCTTTAATGTGAATAACGGAATTATTCATGAGGCTAAATATGTCAATACTGGTTCAGCACCTGTTGGTTGGGGAAGTACATCAGATGACGAAATGATGGTCTTGATTTTTATGGGGCTTACAGATACAACAGGTGTTGTCACAAATGTTAAAGCTCCAGTTTCTAATACACTTGAATCAATTAAGATTTATCCTAATCCAGCGACAAACCAAACTTTTTTACTTTTACCAGAGAATGTGAGTGACATTAGTTTTAAATTATATGATGTTTCAGGAAATGAAGTCCAGCATATTGCACAAAGTACTGAAAATCCATTAGTTATTAATCGTGGAAGACTTCAAAGTGGTATTTATATTTATAAAATCAAAGATAAAAATGGAAAAACGAAGACAGGTAAGATAGTATTTCAATAGTGAAACATAAGTATTAATGTCGGTTTTTATGTCACAAAATGTCGGTTTTTTATTGTTTATTTTATTGAAAAATAATAAATATAATAAAACAATGATGTATGATTTTATTAGCAAAAGGGTATTATGATAAGAATATCTTAACGTTTGTTGTTAAAAAAAATACAAAATTTAAAAAAAATCAGCTTTTGTGATTATATATATTTTTAAGCGTAAGATGTTTCTAAAACTTAAAATCAATAATCAGAGCGCTTTAATTCGTCACAAAAAATGCTTTGTTACTATTGCACTCCATTATTAGTTTGTACATATTTGCAGTGAAAGCAGAGTTAAGGAAGTTGAATGATGAAATTGTAGAAGAGTGATACTTAGCTTTCCACAACAAGGTTTTTGTGAGTGTTTGTTCATAGTTTTTGTTTTTTCATTATCCTCATCTCCCCGATGAGGATATTTTTTTGCCTAATAGACTTGTTCGGCGGTAGCTGATGGAGCGAGACGGAAGGAAATTTTGTTTTGAACGAGGCAAAATTTTTCGGAATAGCCATAGCTAAAAAATTTAACAAAGTACAAAATAAAATTTGCAAGTTGCAGCCCATTAAACTGCCGCCAAACCAGTCTAATACCTAGAAGGTTGTTTTTAGTTTCATAATTCGATCATAACTTTCGTTAATTTGCTTTTCTGACACGATACCATTTTTTACTAATTCCTGAATTATTCGGATAGCTTTTGGGACAATGTCTTTATCATAAAACTTAGGTGAATTATTCGAGAACATCAGCATATCAACACCCGCCTCTAATGCTTTTTCAATGGCTTCTTCTAATTTGAAATTATCTGAAATCGCGCCCATGTGCATATCGTCCGAAATAATAAATCCATCCCATTTATATTGTTCCCTTAAAAAATGATGGGTTGTTTTTTTAGAAAGTGTTGCAGGATATTTTGGATCTAGTTTTTTATTAAAAACGTGAGCAGTCATAATAATATCGACCGCTTTTTGCTCAATGAGTTGTTGATAAGGAAGAAGTTCATTTTCTCCCCAAGTTTCAGAAACATCTGTAAAGCCAAGGTGCGAATCTGATTTTGCGCTTCCATGTCCAGGGAAATGTTTTAAAGAACAATAGATGCCTAACTCCTTATTAGCGCGAATAACCTCAGCAGCGTGTTTTGTAACGATTGCAGGATCACTAGAGAAACTTCGCTCTATTCCACCAATAACGGGACATGCAGGGTTAATATTTACATCAACAACAGGAGCAAAATTAAAATTGATCCCAAATTCTTTGAGTAACTGCGCGGTTTGTTTGGCATAATGTCTAGTGCTATCCAAGTCATTCAACTTGCCTAAGTATTGAGCGGAAGGAATTTTTTTAGGAAAACCATATTTAGGCGAAAGCCGATTCACCCGCCCACCTTCTTGGTCGATTCCTATAAATAATGGAATTTTCGACATTTTTTGCAAATTTTCGTTCAATTTGTGTAATTGTTGAGGTGATTCAATGTTTCTAGCTTGCTTTCTCTTAGAAGGCAGATCAATACTATACAAAACTACTCCTCCGATCTGATATTCTTGAATGTCTCGTTGGATGTGTTCACTTGCAGCAAGCGTTAAACCACGAAATCCAACCATAATCATTTGACCTATTTTAGTCTCTAGGCTAATAATCTTGGTGTTTTTTGCTTTTCGGGCTTTTGGCTGACAAGAAAGCCCGAATAAAATAAGAATTAGCAAAGAAATCTGTAATAATTTCTCTATATTGCGGCGCGAATTAAGAAATGTTAATTTATTTAACATATTGAAAAGTTTAATTTATTATAGCTTCTTTTCAGAAGAAAAATATGATAAAAGACTATTTAAAGAAGAATACAAATCAAAAGCAAAATAATCCAGAAAAAAAAATAATCTTTTTTGAAACATTCATTAAGCTAGATTAATTTATAAAAAACATTTTTTACATTATAAAATTTCTTTTTTAACCTCTGTAATAAAATAATCTTTTAAAAACAAAGAAATCAAGGGCTTTTGCCTTTATCTAGACAAAATCTAAATACTTAAAATCTTCCTAAAATTAGTTGGATGAGAGTTTTATAGATTATATTTTTGTGCTGACAAAGGAGTGACAAAGATCATGACAGAGGTTATGATTAAAATATTGTCAACGTATTGAAATGTTAAAATGATAAATGATAGGATTTGATAATGGATTTTAATCTGCAAATCTTGTGATTTTTGAATGATATATTTTTTAAAAGTATTGTGAAAATTAGATAATACTTAGTTTGAAAATAAATTTGGTGGATCTTCCATAGATGTCGTTTTCATTTTTATTTAATTTTCATTACATACTAGGAAATTATTCTCTTACAAATCGGAGAAAACATGATAAAGAGCTTTTCTACAATTAAATGGATTTTTATCCTGCTGTTATTGCCACTCAGTTTGAGTTTACAGGCACAGGAAACGCCTACGCCTGATGGTAAGGCGCTTTTCAAGGCTAATTGTGCGAGTTGTCACAATAAAAACATGGTAGCTGATATGACTGGTCCTGCTTTGGCAGGGGTACAGGATCGCTGGGAGAGTGAAGAACTATTATATAGTTGGATTAGAAACTCAGGTGCGGTCATTAATTCAGGTAATTCTTATGCTAATACATTATTCAATAAATGGAATAAGTCGCCTATGACGGCTTTCCCTGACTTGAAAGATGCTGAAATTGAGCAGATATTACTTTATGTTAATGGTATTGCTACTGGAGAAGGACCTTATGCTCCTAAAGATATAGTTGTTAGTGGTAGTAGTACTGAAAACACCGAATCTACGGGTAATAATTATTGGCAATACGGTTTATTAGCTGTTGCATTATTGATTTTGTCTTTAGTTTTGGCACGTATCATTAATAACTTGAAGTATATCAATCAAGTTAAAGATGGTGAAGCTCCTGCTAAAAGGACAACAATCCTTGAACAGTTAACAAATAAAACATTGATTGGATTTTTAGTATTCATCTTATTATTAATTGGTGGTTATAATACAGTTAATAATGCAATTGATCTAGGAAGACAACAAGATTATGCGCCAGAACAACCTATTCCTTTCTCTCATGAAATTCATGCTGGTATTCATAAAATTGAATGTCAATACTGTCATGATGGGGCAAGAAGAAGTAAGCATGCAGTTATTCCTGCTGTTAATACTTGTATGAATTGTCACAAAGCAGTAAAAGGCGAAACGGAAACCGCACAGAAAGAAATCCAAAAGATTTATGATGCTGCTGGTTGGGATGGTACAGCTTATACAGGAGAAACTAAGCCAATCGAATGGGTTAGAATTCACAATTTACCTGACCATGTTTATTTCAATCACTCACAACACGTTGTAGCAGGTGGTTTGGATTGTCAAACTTGTCATGGTCCTGTAGAAGAAATGGCTAAAGTCAAACAATTCTCTCCATTATCAATGGGCTGGTGTATTAACTGTCACCGTGATACGGAAGTTAAGTTCAATGATAATGACTACTATAAAGCTTACGACAAATACCATGAAGATTTAAAATCTGGTAAAATGGAGAAAGTCACAGTTGAAGACATTGGCGGTTTAGAATGTCAAAAATGTCATTACTAGAAATAGGATTAAAGTATTGTTCTGTTTGAATAGAACAATACTTTAAGTAGTTTTCTCAATTATTAAAAAATAAATTGCTCTCATAATATGAATAAGCAAGATAATAATATATGGGTTGGTGTAGAGGATTTAACAAATGATCCTCAGTATTTAGAAAATGCCAAACAAGAGTTTTTTGAGTTGCCAATCGTTGATGCGCTTTCTAAAGAAGCGTCTGTCATTGAAAAAGCAACACAAGGAGCTAGTCGTCGTGACTTTTTGAAATATGCAGGTTTTGGTCTTGGTGCAGCTACAATTGCAGCAGGTTGTGAAATGCCTGTTCGTAAGGCTATTCCTTATGTAGTAAAACCAGACGCGATCGTTCCTGGTGTGGCTAATTATTATGCTTCTACTTATGTTAGAGGTGGGGATTATTGTCCTATTTTAGTAAAAACTCGTGAAGGTCGTCCAATCAAAGTTGAGGGAAATACACTTTCTCCTATTACTGGTGGTGGTACAAGTGCACGAGTTCAAGCTTCTGTTTTAGATCTTTATGACACAGCTCGTTTAAAAGGAGCGTTTAAAGTTGCCAAAGGCAAAAAAACAGCAGCAACATGGAAATCAATTGATGAGGAAGTTGCTCGTTTCTTGAAACCAGGCGCACAAGTTCGTGTTCTTACTAATACAATTATGAGTCCTTCATTGAAAGCGGCTATTGCTGATTTCACAACGGCTCATCCTAATACACAGGTTGTTACTTATGATCCTGTTTCTGTTTCTGGCTTATTAGATGCCAATTCAGCTAACTTCGGTCAAAGAGTAGTACCTGCTTATCATTTTGATAAAGCAGATAGAGTAGTTAGTTTTGGTGCTGACTTCTTAGGAACTTGGATTTCTCCAATCCAATATGCTGCTGACTTTGCTAAAAATCGCAAGTCTGATGATTACAAAACGGCAACAATGTCTCGTTTGTATCAATTTGAGAGCTACATGTCATTGACAGGCTCAAACGCAGATAACCGTATTTTAGTAAAACCTTCTGAAATGGGTGCTGCTACAGTTGCATTATATAATGCAGTTGCAAAATTAGCTGGTCAACCAACAGTTTCTGGTAGTAAAATAAACGCAACAGCAGCAACAGCAGTAGCTTCAATTGCAAAAGATCTTTGGGCTAATCAAGGAAAATCATTAGTGATTTCTGGTTCAAATGATGTAGCAGAGCAAATCGTTGTTAATGCTATCAACAATATCTTGGGCAGTTATGGTGCGACGATTGATTTTGGAAAATATTCTAATCAACGTCAAGGTTCAGATGCAGCAGTTCAAGCATTAATTAAAGAAATGAATGGTGGTCAAGTTGATGCATTAATCGTACTTGGTGACGCTAATCCAGTATATGATTTACCAAATGGTGATGCTTTTAAAGCAGCTTTAGGTAAGGTGAAAGGATTTTCATTATCTACAAATGGAATGTATAATGAAACTTCAGAAGCTTGTTCTTTACTCGCTCCTGATCATAATTATTTAGAATCTTGGGGTGATGTTGAAGCTCAAAACGGTTCTTATTCATTAGTACAACCAACTATTAATCCTTTATTTGATACACGTTCTGCATTAGTTTCATTTTTAGCATGGGCTGGAAATAGTAACGCTTATCCTACTGTTATGCCAGCGGCTAACGATAGCACAGCGGTTGCGGCTCCTTCTGTGGTAATTTCTGATCGTCCAGAATATGATTATTTAGTTAAATACTGGCAATCAAATGTATTTGGAAAACAATCAAAGTTTTCTACCTTCCAAGGGTTTTGGGATAGTGCATTACATGATGGTATTTTTGAAGCGAATGTTACTGCATCTGTAGGTTCTTTTGCTGGAGATGTTGCTGCGGCAGCAACAAAAGTAAGCAAGCCTGTGAGTGGAGATGCTTTAGAAGTTGCATTCTATGAAAGTATCAATATCGGAGCTGGTCAATATGCAAACAATCCTTGGTTGCAAGAAATGCCAGATCCTGTAACTCGTCACGTATGGGACAATGTTTTGTGTATTCCTGTAAATTGGAATGGCAAAAAGTCTTATAAAAGTCTTAATAAATTAAAAGACGGAGATAAAGCTGAACTAACAGTTAATGGTAAAACTTATACTTTTGCTGTTGTTCGTATGTTTGGTATGAAGTCAAATACAGTTGCTATCGCATTAGGTTATGGTAGAACAGTAGATGGCGCAGTTGGAGTGAATACAGGTACTAATATATATAATGCCTTAAAAGTTTCAAAAAGTGGAACTACTCAATACTTTGCAACGGGAGCAACCCTTTCTAATAGAAAAGGAGAGGATCATGATTTTGCTTGTGTTCAGCATCATCACACAATGGGTTTAACTACTAAAGAAGGTGGTAAAGATGGTGGTGTAAGAAAAGCAGATAATAAAGCAAAAGATGTTCCTTTTTATGTGGATGAAGAAATCTTAGCCTATCAAGGTACTTTAGTAGATCGTTCTGTAATTAGAACATCTACTTTAGCTAATCTTAAAGATGATGTTAAAGATTTAGTTGACGAACGTCATCATCATCAACACTTAAATGACCAAACTTTATACCCTGGGTACAAAGATATTTACAAACAAGGTCATCACTGGAATTTATCAGTTGATTTATCTGCATGTATTGGTTGTGGTGCTTGTTCGGTAGCTTGTATGGCTGAAAACAATGTTCCTGTTGTTGGAAAACATGAAGTAAGTATTCATCACGAAATGAGTTGGTTAAGAATTGACCGTTATTATTATGGTGATTCTGAAAATCCAAATGTGGTTTATCAGCCATTGATGTGTCAGCACTGTGATAATGCGCCTTGTGAGAATGTTTGTCCAGTGGGAGCAACGAATCACAGTTCGGAAGGTATGAATCAAATGACTTATAATAGATGTATTGGAACACGTTATTGTGCTAATAACTGCCCTTATAAAGTACGTCGTTTCAATTGGTTAGATTATACAACTGCTGATATTTTTCCTTGGAATGAGCCAACTTTAAAAGATGGTGATGAGCAAGCATTTGGAGCAGATGATTTAACTCGTATGGTTTTGAACCCTGATGTAACAGTTCGTTCAAGAGGAGTTATTGAGAAATGTAGTTTCTGTGTTCAACGTGTTCAGGAAGCAAAATTAACTGCAAAAGTAGAAAGACGTAAATTAAGAGATGGTGATGTAAAATCAGCATGTCAAACGGCTTGTCCTACGGGAGCAATTACTTTTGGTGACGGAAACGATACGAACAGTGAAGTTCATAAGAAAATGGCTGATAAGCGTAATTATAAAGTATTAGAAGAAGTGAATACTGCGCCTTCAGTTGGGTATTGGATGAAAGTTTTGAACAAAAATTCAGACTTAGTTTAATCAAGTAGAAGAATAAATGAGCGATTTTTATAATCAATCATTTCAGATATAAAAAGTAAAATAAATATTTTGGCTTCCTAGTAATAAAAAGAAGTCGTGTATAAAAAAAATTGGTTATGTCCGCAATTGTAGCAAAGGTCAGAGAACCATTAATAGAAGGAAATAAATCGTATCACGATATCACAGAAGATATTTGTTCCCCTACGGAACGACTTCCTGGAATAGCGTGGCTAGTTGGTCTATTAGTTTCTGTTTCTGTATTAACATTCGGGTTGGTTTGTATCTTTATTACCATTTGGTTTGGTATTGGTACTTGGCACTTAAATAGAACAATCGGATGGGGTTGGGATATTACGAACTTCGTTTGGTGGATTGGTATTGGTCACGCAGGTACATTAATTTCTGCAATTTTATTACTCTTCCGTCAGCGTTGGCGTACTGGTGTAAACCGTGCAGCAGAGGCAATGACCATTTTCGCAGTAATGTGTGCTGGTTTGTTTCCATTAATTCACATGGGCCGTATTTGGTTAGGATTTTTCATATTCCCTTATCCAAATACTCGTGGACCACTTTGGGTTAACTTTAACTCTCCTTTACTATGGGACGTTTTCGCGATTTCTACTTATTTGACAGTATCATTATTATTCTGGTACACTGGTCTTGTTCCTGATTTCGCAACAATTCGTGACCGTGCAACTGGTTTTCGTAAAAAAGTCTATAACTTTTTATCATTTGGTTGGACAGGAGCAGCAAAGCACTGGCAACGTTGGGAAAATGTTTCATTAGTATTAGCTGGTTTAGCAACTCCTTTGGTACTCTCGGTTCATACGATTGTATCTTTTGACTTCGCAACTTCAGTTATTCCAGGATGGCATACAACGATTTTCCCTCCTTATTTTGTCGCAGGTGCTGTTTTCTCTGGTTTTATCCAGTTATATTGTTCAACAGGGCGTAATTCTATAGGCTTTTCGGCTAAAAATTTGTCACGAATATTTTCAGGAATGTATTGCTGGTGTTTTTCAATAAAGTCACGATATGACGGCACCTCTTCTGGTGGTGGCACTATTGGCATTTTATTTTGATGCTCTAAGCCTTCTTCTGGCGCTTGAAAAGAAGCGGTTAAATAAAAAATAGCTTTGCCATGTTGCACCGCTTTCACTCGGCGTGTATTGAAGCTTTTACCATCGCGAATATTTTCTACTTCATATACTACGGGTTTACTTACAGCGCCGGGACGTAAAAAATAAGAATGTAATGAATGCACGTAACGTGTAGCTTCTAC
>CAKZLL010000300.1 GCA_937125475.1 uncultured Saprospiraceae bacterium
CTCAGCATAAAACGATCGAATTGTTCTAAAAACATTTGAATATAAGGCAAAGTTCTTGAGACTTTTCGAATATCTCCTTCTGCTATTAGCTGCTGTCTATCCGCTATACTGTACGGCTCGATGATATTTGCCACAGTCAAAAACCAAATCACACCGCTATACAAAAACAAACCAATCAAAGCAATGAGTAATCCTCCTGCGATTTTGTTGAAACCGCCATCCGATTTGAAAAATGTTTTTATTAACTGTGCTCCTACTCGAATGACCATCATAGAGACAAAGAAAGTAAAAAACAAAGCAACAATTGGCATAAATACATTATTCTCAATTTTGAAAAAGTCCTGTAATAAAAGAGTCATTTCGGAGGTATATTGCACCGCAAAAACAAATCCGATCAATACCGAAAAGCCCGATAAAATAATATTTATCACTCCTTTGCGATAGCCAAGTACAAAACCATATAATCCAATGCTCGCAAATACTATATCTATAATCATTGCTTATCTTCCTTTATTTTGTGTAATTGATAAACTTGTTAAACAAAGATGTATAAAATAAAAACAACTATCAAGGTATTTAGACTAACCTCAATAGTTGCTCTTTTAACGAAGTACATAAAAACAAAACTGTAATTGCTATATCGCCTAGTTTTTTCTCAATTTTTCTCTATCCAAAGAAAATTGAATTGGAACTTTTACTTGTACTCTAACTGTTCGATTTATCCGCTTCCCTGGCACCCAATGCAAACTGTCTTTCATTTTAGTAAATACCTCAAGTGCTGCTTTATCACAAGCTTTATTTAAAGATTCAGCAACTTCTATTTTTGTTAATCGACCATCTTTTTCCACTATGAATTGTATTACTACCGTTCCTTCTAATCCATTTTTCAAAGCTTCTTCTGGATAAATCAAATGCTTATTTATATAAAATTGCAATACTTTATTGGCGCATTTATTAACGGGGTTTTCTGGATTCTCACTTCGATATTCAATATTTCCACAGTCCACAGCAGGAAAAATCGGCATTTTATCCACTTTTTTATAAACTCGTGCAATACCTTTTGAGAAGGAAGTAATCGGCTTTGTATGCTCTCCATTTCGAATAATCACCATAGAAAGCTCTGGAGCAATTCGCTCTCTTGGCTTAGAATCAAAATAGACAGGATAGACGACTTTTACATCGACCGACTTTCCTTTTCGAGTTCCACCTTTAAAGATCAAGCTTTTCCACTTCATTTCATCAATCAACTTAATTACCGCATTATCATAGTTTTCGTCTAAACTTTTAACGATAACAATATCAGATATTTTCCCCTTTTTACCAATCTTAAAACCGACAACAACCTCTCCTTCTAGTGCCTCACTTCCTTTTACGGCTGGCAGTTTTGCATGATTTTTCATAAAATCAAAAACCGCTTTCCGAGTGCATTCTTCTCGCTCTTTGGACGTTTTTCCATCACAAGATTTGATATAAGGAAACACATCAGAAGCGAATAAACTGCCCTCATCCATATCTCCCATTTGCATAGGTTTACCTGTTTTATCAATTATAGACGTATCGACTTGCGTGAAAGCAACATGCGCTAATCCCGTGAATAACAAAGTGAAATATATCGTTTTCATATCTAAAATATTTAGACTTAGTGCAGTGTAACAAGGAAATAAATAACCTACTCAAAATTGCGTAATGAATTTTATTTTTTTTGCGCGTTCCTTTATTACTATTTATGCGAATTAAGAGGTAAATAAAATCAATAAATTCTGATTGTTAGTTATTTATAAATTAAAATATTTTTAAATTATATAAGGAAATAATAGTTTTATAGCCCAAAAGGCTTAAATCTGCTAATTCATATTAAAAATAGCTTTTTCAATTATCACATTTTAAAAATAACAACTTGTATTTTACTGATAATCATTCTTAACTCTCAATTTTCAACTTTTAATTCGCATTATTTATATAATAATATGGTCGAAGTCATCAAATAGTGACATTTCGAACTCTTAACTAAATAACGAAGACTAAAGCTATTTAATTTCCTACTTCATTTATTTTTAAACGTCCTTTAACATAATTTTTTTGAAGCATCCATTTTTGAGTAATTGGATCAAAAAACAAAGGAATAGTGATTCGAGAAGCGCCAAAAGGGCCTGAGTTTTGCTGAATTATTTCAACTTCAGTTTCGCTTACTTTTGAAATAATTGCCACATGACCATATTTATTCGTCCAACTCGCACCAATGACTAATATTTCACCAACCGTCGGTTGATCAGCACTAGGATTAGATAATTGGATTAAATTTCTCGCTTTATTCAATCCACCATCTTCGAGTGAAGCATCAAAAAAATGTTTAGCATGCCCATAAGTATCTGGCATTTTATGGTGATAATATTGATAATAATACCTTTTTATAAATTCAACACATTGCCAACGCATACCTATATTATAGCCATCTTTACTCAAATTTCTATCTTTGACATGAGCAACACCACCATTATAGTAAACGATGACACCATTCAAACTATCAATCGCTTCCCCAACTTCAATAGCCCTATTAAAATTGATCGTTTTGGATTTTTTCCAACTAAAATAACCAACAATCGCCAGAGCTAGAATAATAAATAGTCGTTTTCTCATGAGGGTTTTATTTGTATGAAATATCCAATTGTTAAGTGGTTTTTGATGAATTAAATAAGTTATTTTTTCAAGCTATACTATTATATATAGTATGACTACTTTTATAATATCAATTTCTTAGGTAAAAGTTAATATCCTTTCACCAATTCCACTACATTTTCTAATGGCAAATTAGCTTTAAAACGCCTATAATTTTCTCCAATTTGTTGAGCAGCAGAATCTGGATTAGTTCTAGATGCAATATGAGGTGTTAGAAGCACTTTAGGGTGTTCCCAAAAAAAATGATCACTCCGTAAAGGCTCTTCATTAAATACATCTAATAAAACGCCCGAAAGTTGTTTCTCATTCAGTAAATGAAGTAAATCAGCCTCGTGCATATGCGAGCCGCGCCCAACATTAATTAAAAATGCACCTTGAGGTAAATACTGCAAATTATTCCGATTTAAAATTTGAAATGTTCTAGGTGTTGCAGGTAATATATTGACCAAAAAATGAGCATCTGCTAGACAATCTGCTAAGTTTTCTTTTCCTATAAAACTATTAACACCTATCAGGTTTTTAGCTGAATTTGACCAACCTTTCACTCTAAAACCTAATGCTGCCAGCTTCATTCCGACCGTACCACCAATTTTCCCCAAGCCCAATATTGCAATAGTTATATCTTGAATTCTCTTATATTCTCGCGGTTTCCAAAGTCCTTTTTTTTGCTGATTAATATAAATAGGTAGGCATTTCATCTGTATCAACACACCTGTTAGAATAAATTCAAACATATCTTCTGTCAAATATGGATCGACAACTCTTGCCAAAATCACGCCTTTTTTTAATACTTTTTCTGCTAAAATATGATCTACCCCTGCCCCAAAACTTTGAATAACTTTAGCATTTGGAAAGCGATCAATGACTTCCTTTTTGGGTTTCATAGTGATAATAAACTCTACTTCTTCTGGTTTTTCGACCTGAGGATAAGCTTCAATTTTGGTATTTGGCAATGCTTTTTTCAACGCTTTCAGCCAATATTTAACATTTTTCCTTTGATCTAAAAATAATACAGACATGATATTTTTTTTAATTTCTTCTATTCTTAAATCTTTTTTTTGCAAAAATTCTCAATTAAGAAATCCGTTTCTGTTACTAAATTATTAATTTATTTTCCACAAAAAAGCCTGAATTAAGAATTTGTACTACTTTTTTATGCTAGAGTTTTGTAAAATTTTATTTACATAAAGAAATTATACCAACTAAAAACAACATATAATCGTTCTATTATTAATGATTTTTGCTACAAAAAAGTAGTAAAATTATCTTTTTGCATCAAGAAAACAGAAGAATGATAATTAGTTTTATATCCTTAATTATTGGTTAATTCATTAAAATAAATGAGCCAATATTCATTTTATTTCAGCAATAAAAAATTATATTATTCATCTAGTTTTATTTCTTTTTCATTGCTTTTAGAAGTTTTTTTTTACTAAAAAATGATTAATTCACACAGGTAATGAAAATAATACATATTAAAAAACCTTTTATATACTAAAATATGTGACTATAAAAAATGCTAGTTGCTCAAAAAAACAACATTATAAAAAAGAAAAATATCACTACTTAATATTTTATTAAATATTTAAAAAAAATACATTTATACAATGAAGCATAAATTAACACAAAAAACTAATAATCAACGACTTACATATAATAACAAAAGGTGTAAAATTAATGTCATAATATCTGTTTTTTTAGGAATGTCAGTCCTAAGTTAAATTTTAATACATAGCCCAAATAAAGACAAATGGCAACCTTAGTTGTGACAGAAGCATGACAGAAAAAAGAAGAGTGTGACATACATTTGTAAATACACTGAAAGAACTTAATAAAATGAATAGTGGAATAGACACATATCAACTACTTACTGTTACCCATAAGACCGCTAGTCTCAAAACAATTGGAGATTATGTAGTCAATATTGGGGAAGGTCAAGACCTAAAAGAATTACTGCAAAACCTGAAACAAACTTTCGGTATGGAGGAGTTGCTCTATGTCCCTACCTGTAACCGAGTAATTTATTTATTCACAGGTGATGTACAAATAAGCTCCGATTTCATTGAAACGTTTTTTACAACCATCAATCCTTCTTTAGCTAAAAGAAAAAATAGAATACATAACGAAGTCAGTTATTATTTTGGAGAATATGCCATTAATCATCTTTATGCTGTGGCAGCTTCAGTAGATTCTTTAGTTATTGGAGAGCGCCAAATTTTGGGGCAATTGCGCGAAGCTTATAGTAACTGCCAAAAAATGCAATTAACTGGGGACAATATTCGGCTGTTAATGCGTTTTACTGTCACGCTTGCTAAAAGGGTCTACTCACAAACTCGTATTGGTGAAAAACCAATATCTGTCGTTTCTTTAGCCATCAAAAAAATGTTAGATGCCCAAGTGGCAAAAGACGCTAGAATTTTATTGGTAGGTGCTGGACAAACTAATATTTTAGTGTCCAAATTCTTAGTAAAATACGATTTTGAAAACGTAGTAGTTTTTAATAGAACAATAGAAAAAGCTAAAAAATTATCTCGAAAATTTAACAATCAATATAAGGAGTTAGCTGCTTTAGAAGATTATCAGCATGGATTTGATTTGTTAATCGTTTGTACAGGAGCTACAGAAGCTATTATTACGAGTGAAATGTATCGAAAATTAATCGGTCAGGATCAATCGAAAAAAATGATAATTGATTTAGCTATTCCTAATAATGTGGCGCGAGATGTTGTTAATTCTTTTAATATCAATTATATTGAAATTGATACTTTAAGGGCTTTAGCTCAAGAAAATATGGCTTTTAGGGAACGAGAAGTGACCAAAGCACAACAAATTATCATTGAAGAAGTCAATGAATTTGAAGGACAATTCAAGCAAAGGCAAATTGAAAAAGCTATGCGAGAAATTCCTGTTCAAATCAAAAAAGTAAAATCTAAAGCCATCAATCAAGTCTTTAGAAAAGAAGTCGAATTACTCGATGAAAATACCAAAGAATTGATGGAACGAATGATGAACTACATGGAAAAAAAATGTATCAGTATTCCAATGACCATCGCTAGAGATGTGATGATGAAACAGGAATTAGTTTAGTTTTAGTTGAAAATTGAGAGTTGAAAATTGAAAATGCTCAAGTTGGCGTGTGAAATTATTGACTAGACAATACATAAAGAAGGCTTTAAGTGAATTTACCACTTAAAGCCTTTTTATATAAAAAAACGTCCAAAAGTATTACACCAACTCAGGCATTCTCAATTCTCAATTCTCAACTTTCAACTTTCAACTTTCAACTAATTAACCTGTTTATATAGTTTAATGGCTTTTAGCCAAGCTCGCCAAGTCATTATAAAAAATACACCTCCTGTTATAAAACTATATTTCGACATTTCTAGATCTCCTATTGAACGTAGCCAAAAACCCAAAATCATAGCAGAAATCCAGAGCAAAGCAAAGATCAATTGCTGCCCTAAGGCGAATAACATTTGAGTGCGTTCGATAGAGCCATTGACATTAATTTCTAATCTTCCACGCTTAGTTTGCTGCAAAACCTCCTGCATCGTTTCGGGTAAAGCAATCACGCTTGTTGCAGTTCCTCGAAGAGACTTAAATAAATAATCAACCATATCGCCTCGCTCCTCTTCAATCAGTGTTTTAATATGTGGTTCTAATACCTCCAATGGATTGAGCGTCACATCTAATGCACTACAAATCCCCAAAAGCAACGTTGCAGTTCGATTTAACAAGACGTAATCCTTTGGTACTTGCACCGTATTCGCAATGCCTTTCACCCCGATTTCATTTTTGATTTTAAATAAACTCGTCTCGAACGGATTGATGTTTTGGATATTTTTAAAATCCAATCCTTGCACCTTAACCTCTTCTTCTAAAAAATGCCTAAATGCTTTGATTAATTTTTCTGCGATTCGGTTAGCATCTTTCGTATCAGCAATGAAATCCATCCGACGCAATGCCTCTAACATCGCGTCTGTATCATTTTTAGTCAAAGCTTCAACTAGCTTTGGAATGCCTTTTTTCAAAGAAGGTTGAACATGAGCAACTGCCCCAAAATCCAACAAAACAATCGTTCCATCTTCTTGTATCAAAATATTTCCAGGATGCGGATCAGCATGATAAAAACCATCTCGTAAAACCATTTGTACATAAACCGCCACTAATCGCCTTGCCACATCTGACCGATCAACTCCCCAAGCATCTAACTGCTCTAAATCACTAATTTTCACACCTTCACAAAAAGAACTGACTAAAATCCGTTCAGTGGAATATTCCTTTTGAATAATCGGAACAACAAGCTGAGGAAAGTCTTTAAGATTAGCCCCAATTTTAATCATTGAATCGGCTTCTTGCCTAAAATTCAATTCATCTTCAATCATTTCACGCACTTGCGTATAGGCGTATTCAATCCCTTTTATATCAAAAAAACGCCCTGCTAGATGAGTTAATCTTTCAATAATTTGCAAATCAATATCAGCTGTTTTTTCAATATTCAAATGCTGCACTTTGACGATTACTTTAGTCCCATCTTTTAGCACTGCTTTGTGTGCTTGACCAATCGAAGCTGTAGCAAGCGGCGCTTTATCAAAAGAAGAAAACAAGGCTTCCATAGGCTGATTAAACTCCGTTAAAATGCGCTGTTGAATATCTTCATAAGGTCTTGCAGGAAGTTGATCTTGAAGAGATTGCAAAGGTTTGTGATACTCTTCTGGTAAGAAATTGGTGAGGATTGACAATAATTGTCCAACTTTAATAAACAGCCCTTCTAGCTCTAGAATAGCATTTTTAACACGATAAGCATTTTTTAAATTGAGGGCTTTTATCCTTTTTTCATAATACTTTTTGCCTCGAATTTTACTCGCCCAACTCAATCGAAAATAGCTCAATGCCACAACAAAAGTCGTCCAATATGCTTTTCTTACTCTTCGATTTCTCGAATAATATTTATTTTTCATAATTGTTTTCTTATACTAATCCACACCGCTCCTCTTTTACAATTGCACTAATGGTATTTATCAGCACCAAAACAGGAATAAACTAGTCTATAAAGATAACAAATTCATTCGTTTACTTGAAGATTGGCAGTTGAAAGAGAAACGATTTTAAGAATAAAAAAGGTTCTTTGACAATTTTTGCCAAAATGGACGAAAATGGCAAAAATTGTCAATGAACCATAAAAAATATCATTTTGCCTTCGATCATCAGCCATTCTATTGAAAGAAAACAGTTGAACTATAAGCTAATCCATTCGCAACACTATTGAAATTATCCCCAGATTTCATTTTCTCCCGACCAAAATGACGCTCAATAATTCCTTGTACAGGTTTGACTAAAGACGTTCCGCCAGTCATAAAAACAGTTTGAATATCAGCAGGTTGAATATTTTCTTGCTTCAAAAATTCGAGTAAATATTCCTCAATTTTTTTAATATCTTTCACTACAATTTCATTAGAAAACGCCTCAATTGTAATCGGCTCTTTTATTTGAATATCTTTTTGCTCGAATTCGAAAATAGCCGTTTCTTTATTGGATAATTGAATTTTGGTTTGTTCAATGGCTTGAAAAATGGAATAGCCTAAATTTTCCTCAATGAGTGTAATGAGGTTTTTAAATCTCGGATGATTGCCTGTAAGGAAGTAAAATTTTTGTAAGGCATTCCTCATTTTTCGGCTATTAAAGAAATTCATTTCCTCCCACGAACAAATGCTTTTGTAAAATCGCAAAGGTACTTTCACTGTCGTTTCAAAATCTAAATACGTCAAATTTCGACCAAAATGATGCGTGCCTTTTTCCCACATTAAAGCTGAATCAAAATTATCTCCTCCAATATAAATTCCCCCTTTTGCAATCATATCTTTGGAGCGATCCAGTTCATTTGCACGAGCAGGATTAAGTCGCATCAAGGTAAAATCAGACGTACCACCTCCTAAATCAGCTACTAAAACAAGTGTTTCATTGCTAATTCTTCGTTCATAAGTAAACGCCGCCGCAATCGGTTC
>CAKZLL010000301.1 GCA_937125475.1 uncultured Saprospiraceae bacterium
GGAATAATTTCGCTGTCAAATTTACCAGCAGCTTGTGCCGCAGCCGTTCTCATTTGGCTCTGAAAACCATATGCATCTTGGCGTTCGCGAGAAATGCCATAACGTTTTGCTACAATCTCAGCCGTTTGTAGCATTGGCATATAAATATTTTTATGTTTCGCAACCAATTTTTTGTCCACCATTTGGAAGGTGTTCATTTTTTTGTTTTGCACCATACTGATTGATTCAATACCTCCGCCGATCACGACATCCATACCATCAAACAATACTTGTTTTGCTGCTGTTGCAATCGCCATCATGCCCGAAGAACACTGACGATCAATAGTCATTCCGCTCACCGTCACAGGCAAACCACCAGCTAAAGCTGCATTACGACCAATATTTCCACCTGTTGTACCTTGTTGAAGTGCGCAACCCATAATAACATCTTCGACCTCTTTCGGGTCAATACCTGCTCTTCTGACTGCTTCTTCAATGACCCAGCCAGCCATAGTTGGCCCTTGTGTTGCATTCAATGCGCCTTTGTAGGCTCTACCGATTGGCGTTCTTGCGGTCGATACAATTACAGCATCTTTACTCATCTTTTTTAAATTTTTATGTGTAAATAATAATTGGTGTGACTGTTTTTATTGCTTGATTATAAATATATCATTAAGCAATAAAACAATCATCTAAGTACTAATTATAATCTTTCCTCTTACGTTTCTATTCATCATTTCCTCTAAGGCTTTCTGTGTATCAGCTAAAGGATAAATGCCGTGAATATGTGGCTTTAACTGCCCTTTCGCGAACATTTGCATCAGTTCCATTGTGTTCTGAACATTTGCTTTTGGCGTTCTCATTGCGAAACTACCAAAGAAAACACCAACGATATCACAGCCTTTTAGCAAAGCTAAATTTAAAGGAATTTTAGGAATATCGCCTGCCGCAAAACCGATTACTAAAAATCGACCTTCCCACGCTGTTGCACGAAGTGCTGCTTCCGAATATTTTCCACCAACAGGATCATAAACTACATCTGCGCCTTTTCCGCCTGTCAATTCCTTGATGCGTTTTTTAAGATCTTCAGTAGAATAATTGATGGTTTCGTCTGCACCATATTCTTTACAAAGAGCTAATTTTTCGTCTGTAGAAGCGGCTGCAATGACTTTTGCTCCCATTAATTTACCCAATTCCACTGCTGCTAAACCTACTCCGCCTGATGCCCCTAACACGACAAGCGTTTCGCCTTCTTTGAGTTTTGCACGATCTTTCAAAGCGTGATAAGATGTTCCGTAAGCCATCATAAAAGATGCGGCTGTTGGGAAATCCATAGTAGGAGGTTTAGGAAAAATACCGCTTGCAGGTGCAGCAACTTCTTCCGCAAAACCACCAGTAGCAACAAATCCGAAAACTTCTTGCCCAACTTTTAAATGCTTAACGCCTTCTCCAACTGATTTGATCACACCAGCAATATCACTTCCTGGCGTAAAAGGCAAAGGTGGTTTGAATTGATACAATCCTTGAATAATCAAAGTATCGGGGAAATTGACGCTACAAGCCTTTATTTCAACAACAACTTCTTTCTTTTTTGGTTGAGGACTTTCTACTTCTTTATAGACCAAATCGGATGGCGGTCCATATTGTTCACAAACTATTGCTTTCATGTGTAATATAATTGAAAATTGAAAGTTGAGAGTTGAAAATGAATGAGTTGGCGTGTTTGCTAATTGATAGTGCCTAAGTCAATATTTATTTTTGGTTTATCTTATTGAAAAATAAGCCAAAAAGTCTTCTACTAATTTAGTCATTCTCAACTTTCAACTTTCCATTCTCAACTTTTTTCGTAAAGTTAAAAAAAGGAATGGAATAAAAGGGGGAATTTTGGACTAAATGAGAATAGGATTTTTTAGCGTAAAAAATGGATTATGGAGAATTAAAATAGTTTTAATGAAATAATTTTGGATTTTTATTCTAAAATAGGTGTGTTTAACGTATTTTGTGAACGCTATTTTTAGAAGAGTAATCAATCGTTTTTTATTTTTTGAATAAAATCCAATACGATGATTAATTTCTCAAAAAATAACACATAATTATATACAAATATAGAAAGATGAATTTTGAATACACCGAAAAGTCTAAAGCTTTACAAGCCAAGTTGGACAAATTTATGCAAGAGCATATTTTTCCATTAGAAAAAGAACATGCTGAATTTGTAGAAAAAAACTTGTGGAAACATTTTCCAAAGTTAGAAATGCTAAAGGAATTAGCAAGAGCAGAAGGTCTGTGGAATTTGTTTTTACCAAAAAGCTATGGCGATCTTAGCCCTGGTTTATCAAATTTGGAATACGCGCCATTAGCCGAATTGATGGGACGTGTAACTTGGGCTTCTGAGGTATTCAACTGTTCTGCCCCTGATACAGGAAACATGGAAGTATTGTCAAAATACGGTACACCAGAGCAACAAAAACAATGGTTAGAGCCTTTACAAGCTGGAAAAATCCGTTCTGCATTCTTAATGACAGAGCCACAAGTAGCATCTTCTGATGCGACTAATATTGAAACGTCTATTGTTCGTGATGGCGATGAATATGTGATTAATGGTAGAAAATGGTGGTCTTCGGGTGCAATGAATCCGAGTACTAAGGTTTATATCGTCATGGGAAAAACGGATCCGACGGCACAAAGACATGTTCAACAAAGTATGATTTTAGTGCCAGCAGGTACGCCTGGAGTGACGGTTGTTCGTCCATTGAGTGTTTTTGGGAATTACGATTCGCCAGAAGGTCATGCAGAAATTGAATTGAAAGATGTTCGAGTGCCAGTTAGTAATATGTTAGTTGGTGAAGGAAGTGGTTTTGCAATTGCGCAAGGGCGTTTAGGTCCTGGTCGTATTCATCACTGTATGCGTTTGATCGGTGCGGCACAGCGTGCATTGGATTTAATGTGTAAGCGAGTAGCAATGAGAACTACTTTCGGGAAAACTGTTTCTAAATATAGTAGTATTCGTCAAGATATTGCTAAGTCAAGATGTGAAGTTCAGCAAGCGCGTTTATTGACGCTTTCGGCTGCGGATAAGATTGATCGTTTTGGTATAAAAGAGGCAAAAGATTTGATCGCAATGATTAAAATTGTTGTACCAACCATGACTTGTAATGTAGTTGATCGAGCGATTCAAGCGCATGGTGGAATGGGAGTTTGTCAAGATACCCCTTTGGCTGGTTTTTGGGTTTATGGTCGTACAGTTCGTATTGCAGATGGTCCAGATGAAGTACATATGTATCAATTGGGTAGAAACACAGTTAGACAAGCGACAACGGAGGTTTAACTTTTGAGGTTGTTTGACTATCTTTAAATAGAAATTGTGTCAATTTTAAAAATTGACACGGTTTAATTATCAATTTTTAATATCTCTTCTTTGAAATTTTAGGTGTTTATTGGTTCTTTGATAATTTTTGCCATTCTCGTTCAATGGGGTATGATCCATAGGGTATAAGAAAATATTAATTCTAACAAAAATTGTCAAAGAACCTATTTATACGCATTTCAATTAGAAATGCGTATAAATAGGTTCTTCACTCTGATTAATTTTTTTTCAAAACTTTTTTCTTGTAAATCAAGGGCTTTTTTAATTGACCATTTTTGAAATTTTCTTTTACGAATTTCACCACCTGATCATTATTCATCTGAAAATCTGCAATATTGATTTTAGTTGGTTTTTTATCTAATTGATTATAGCAATATGTTGATTTACCATTTTCGGCATAAATAGCTAATATTAATTTACCATCAACATAAACGTCTGTACTATTACCTGTTTCGTCCATTCCGCCATAACGACCATATATAATACCATTCTTTTTTCCCTCTTTATCAAGACAATCCAATCTTTGACAATAAAATTCCCCTTTTAAATCAAGTGCTTCAATGTAGTATTTTTTCTTTGAATAAATTGTGTCAAAATCCATTTTTAAGAATAAAGATGTCGTATCATTTTCTTTTATTTGAAAGTTACCAGAAGCATTTCCATTAAAAATAAAGAAATTAAATTTTATTATATGCTCGTCGAACCCACGTACTTTAATTTGATATTGACCAATAGGTAATTCATAGGTCTTTTCAATAAATTGAAGATAGGTTAGTGTTTCAACATTTGGCTGGTTTATATTTTTGATTTCAGCCTGAAAAGAACTAAATTCATCATTTTCATCTACTATATTTAAGTATAAATAACCAGTTTGTCCATTTAGATTATTGATTTGTAGGAAAATCACAAGAAGAATGAATAGCTTTTTCATGGGCTTGTTTTTTAGTTTGATGATAATTTTGCTTATGCAAAATAAAAAAAATGGAACGAAAAAAACTATATTATCTACGTTCCATTTTCATTATTCAATTTGCTGAATAAGCCATTACAAGGTCAACCAATAATTGAACTTCACGACAAAAGCACGGCTTTTCGGGCCAAAATTAACCGTTTCATAATTATCTGTATAGACGAAAAACAAATCCGACATTGGACTATATCGCCATTGCAAACGACTATTGATATTAAAGTTTTCGCTCTGCGTATTATATTGAATAAAGGTCGTCCAAAAAATATTTTTAGAAAAATTAATACCAATGCGCGGGCCAACTAACCAAAGTTGAGCTGCGCCATAATTATCTGGAAACTTCAGAATATTTCGTTCAAAATCTAATTTAAAATTACCCCAAGGTTGTTTTCTGTAATTAAGACTTCCCCCAAAATTAGTCAATGTACCATTATAAAAATCGCCATAACTACCTCTTAATTCAAAATTAAATCGTTTTCGGCGATTAGACATATAAAAGAAATTAGCATTTTTATAATTGTACCAACCTGCTGGAATATTATCATAATCATCGCTAGTAAAGTTAATTTCAAATGGTAATTTTTCAGAAGTAATTGTTGTACCAACTTTAAGCCATTGTGTATTTTTAAAGAAAAACATCATACTCAACTCTGAGTTAAGTAAATTATTCTCACCATTAAGAAGCCAAGTCGCAAAATTTTCCATTTGAATTTTCATGAAATTAATTGGACTATCTTCTTTTTTAGGAAAAATCGAATACGAGACATTATTATATATATGGCTAAATCCAATCCGAATCGAAGTGTCACGAGCCGCATCATGATTATCCAAACGCATTACAAAACCAGCATCTGCAATATAATCATCACCTGTTGTAGCAATGTCTAGCAAAATATTCCATTTTCTATTATTAAAAAACAAACCTGTACTACCGTAATAGTTCTTTTTATATTTTTCGGGTGTAAACGAACCATGATAATTGATCCATGCACCAAAACTACCTGATTGATTAGAATAATTAAATTCGGTACTTACATTTCGAGTATAATCGTTTTGGTCAAAATTTCCATTAGTGAAAGCTTGTCGATTAATGACCATTCCAGAAAAGGAAGAACGTTTAAGTAAGCGTTGTTGAAATGAAGCAACAGAGTAATTTTGCCCCGCAGTAGTTTCGGTTTCATTAGTTTGCACACTCATTGCGCCAATTCGTAAACCCTCTGTTGCGTTTCCGCTTAATCGAGCACCAAATAAAATTGGAATGGCATTCCCATCATCATCCAAACCAATCCGTCTAGAGAAAAACGGACGAAGAATAGGCGAACCAAAATCTGAAAAAATATCACTATTTTCTAAAAAGAAGGTTCGACGCTCAGGAAAAAACAAATTGAAACGCGTTAAATTCGTTTGTTGTTGATCGACTTCTATTTGAGAAAAATCTGGATTGACGGTCAAATCTAAATTCAAGGAGGAAGTAATCGCGACTTTGGCATCTAGTCCAGCCGCATAACCTAAAACGGGTGAACCATCACTATCTTCATAATCCTGTGTCACATCCGCAGTAACATAAGGAATAATTGAAAAGTTAGAATTCGTCTTTTTCGGAGGATTATCCCAAACCAAGGATCCCATATATCCCAAATCCGTCCCATTTAGTTGTAAAGGAATGTAAGCCCAAGTTGAGTAAATATTATTACCGACATCGCAACGAAGAAAATTAATACCCCACTCTGTAAGACTTGCATCATACCGAAGCGTTTTGAATGGAATTGCCATTTCTACATACCAAGTTCCATTTTCTTCTTGTGTTGTCTCAACGAACCATTTGTTATCCCAATCTCGACTCATGCCTTCATCATTAGAATTTCCAGTGACAAGCCCTTCAGTTTGCACACCGAGTGGATTAGTGAAAAATACGAAACCATTGGTTTGTTGATTTACAGGATCTAACATAATTGCAAGCCCATCACTGCCCCAAATTTGATCATCACGTTTGAGTGTCTGAATAATATGATTGGGGTTCTCTTCGATACATTTTGCACCTATATATATATAGGTATCGTCATAAGTCAGTTGAACTTGAGTTTGTAAGGGTGGCTTTCCTATATCGGTGGGCCATTTATTCAAGAAGTCTTGAGTAATATCGGCTTCTTTCCAACTTTGCTCATTGAGTTTTCCATCGACTTTTATTTTATCAATAGCTTTTTTGATACTGATACGGTATTTTTCTTTATTAACACCATTTTTTTGAGCGAGGACAAAATGAGGTAAGAGGAATAGTAAAACTAGGAATAGGTAATTATTCTTCATCTTAATAAGATTGATTGTTACTTGATCAGAATTGTAATGCGTTGAAAGGGATTAAAATTATTATTAGAATCATTTCAGCAACCCTTTTTTTATAAAAAAAGTTTACGAAAAAAAAAATATATACAAAAAAACTCATTATGGAGGTGATATTGATAATTTATTGGATTAAAAAACTCTTTTTGAATATGTAATTCCCTTTTTTTTAAGAAGCAAGCAAGCATTGATATTTT
>CAKZLL010000302.1 GCA_937125475.1 uncultured Saprospiraceae bacterium
GGCTTCTTTTATGAGAGTTTTAGTAAATATCTGATAACCAGAAAATTATTTTACACTCCAATCATATATAACTCTTATTTTTTAAAAATAATTCCATTTATAAAAAAAATCGTGATATAAACATTATTGTTCATACCACAATTCCTTTTTTTATTAATAAAAACATCTACCCAAAAGCGATAACACTCAAGACAATATCTAGTGATAAACCAACAAAACCAAGTCAATGATCCATCATCAAAAAATAAATCATCACTCGTTTTTACTTTTCGACTAACCCAAAATCCGAACCTCAAATAAGTAATGATAATACTAATACCTAATTTACTCCTAATAACCTCTAATCATCCAATCCTCTATACTTCGTCAAATCAGCATAAAATCTATTTTTTCGATACAAAATATCTATTTCTCCTACGCCTCGCCCTTCTTGAAAAATTACATTATAAGTCATTCTAGCCCCATAAAGGATTTGCAAAATCCGTGTCACATCATCACCACGACCATCACTATATTCTAATAACCAATAGTGGTTAGCATGTTGGGATAAAGAAAAATGTTGGACTTTTGATTGTTTAATATAAATCGGTCGAATAGCCGTTTCTCCTTTCTTATAAAAAAATGGCATCATATAATCATCACATCCTGTAAAACCATCATCATCACCCATACCGTAAGATAAATCAGCAGCAACTCCAAAAGTATAACTTTCATCATCAAACTTAAATGTCGAATTATTATAATTAAGAATAGAAGGTGTTTTCCCTGTTGCTTTTTTGTAAACGTACTTACCAAAAAGCCAACCTTCTAAACCTGTTGCAGTCTTCACTTTTACCCACGGATAACCAAAACCATCACAAATCGTACTTTTACTTAATGTTTTTCTTTCTGTTTCGCTCTCAATTGTCAATAATGTTCCATTGGCTAATTCTCCTACTTTTAGAGATTTTGTATTGGCTTGTTCTCGCAAATTCACTCCATTTCCGACGGTGAAAGCATCAAAGCTTTTATAAGTTACTGGCTCAGACTTTGGAGCTTCTTCCTTTGGTTTAAGGTCAGAGGCTTTATCTTTCTCTGCTTGTTTTTCTTTTTTAACTAATCTATCTCGTTGATTACTAGGCGTATCCCCACAACTAGCCAATAATATTACAATAGCTAATGAATAAAATAATGATTTCATAGTTTTTGATTTTAATAAATAAAAACAAAGATAGTAATAATTGATAATTGACAATTGATAAGGCACAATGAACGAGTTAGCGTGTTTTTTTAGATGCTTCTTTGATTTAAATAAAATAAAAGAGCCGTTTTAAGTAATTAAATTACTCAAAACGGCTCTTTATTCGCTAGTAAATAGCTATAATTTCTTATAGAGATAATAACACGCCAACTCGGTCGCTGTCAATTATCCATTCTCAATTGAATTAAACTGCAAAACTTTCTCCACATCCGCAAGAACGTGTTGCGTTTGGATTGGTAAAGTGAAACCCCTGCCCTTCCAAACCGCCAGAAAATTCTAACGTTGAGTTGCATAAGTATAAGAAGCTTTTCAAATCTGTAACGACTTTTAGCCCTTTATCTTCAAAAGTTTGATCGCGCGGTTGCATTTCATTATCGAAATCCATTTTGTAAGACAAACCACTACATCCTCCGCTCGTGACAGATACTCGAATGAAATATTCATCCGTAATAGTTCCTTCTGCTTTGATGGATTCTATTTTTTGTTTAGCATTATCTGATACGAATAACATAATTATATGGTATTAAATAGAAAACCTAAGATCAGATTTCTTAAAGAGATCTGATCCTTGATTTCCAATTTTATTAATTAATGATGAGCTTCTTCAACAACTGTTACTTCCAAGCCATTTTTAACTTGATAGTCTTTGATCGCTGCTTTGATCGCATCTTCTGCCAATACAGAACAGTGAATTTTTACAGGTGGTAAAGCCAATTCTTCCACAATAGCCATATTATCAATCGCCAAAGCTTCGTCAATAGACTTTCCTTTTAGCCATTCTGTAGCTAAAGAAGAAGAAGCAATTGCAGATCCACAACCAAATGTTTTGAATTTTGCATCTTTAATAACATTAGATTCATCTACTTCGATCTGAAGGCGCATTACATCACCACATTCTGGCGCACCTACTAAACCTGTTCCTACACTTTTATCGCTTTTGTTAAGCGTACCTACATTACGAGGATTTTTGAAATGATCTAATACTTTATTTGAATATGCCATGACTTTTATTTTTTGAAATTAGAAACGCTTGATTTCCAATTTTAATTCCGTAATTATTAATTAATGCTCAGACCACTGAACGCTGTCCAAGTCAATCCCTTCTTTGTACATTTCCCAAATCGGGCTAAGGTCTCTCATGTGACTAACACCTTTGGTCAATGCCTCTACTGTATAATCAACATCTTCTTCGCTAGTAAAACGACCTAGACTAAAACGAATAGAAGAATGCGCCAAATCATCCCCCAAACCTAATGCTTTTAATACATAAGATGGTTCTAATGAAGCTGATGTACAAGCCGATCCCGAAGAAACCGCAATATTTTGATTGAATGTCATCATTAAACCTTCTCCTTCAACATGCTTGAAAGAAAGATTAGTAACGTGTGGCATTCTACTATCAGGCGTACCATTAATATATACCTCTTCTAAGTTTGCCATCAATGCTTTTTCAAGCTTATCACGCAATTTACTCAAACGAGCGGTATCTTTCTCCATGTCCAACAATGCAATTTCGGCAGCTTTACCAAAACCAACAATTCCTGGTACGTTAAGTGTTCCTGAACGCATTCCACGCTCATGACCACCACCATCCATTTGAGCAGTTACTTTTACACGCGGCTTTTTGCGAGACACATATAATGCACCAACACCTTTAGGGCCGTACATCTTATGAGCAGTAAAAGCCATCAAGTGAATACCTAATTCCTTTACATCTAAAGGAATTTTACCAACAGCTTGCGTCGCGTCACTCATGAACAAAACACCATGTTTTGCACAAAGTTCACCGATTTCTTTCATTGGCTGAATAACACCCGTTTCGTTATTAGCATACATGATAGAAATCAAAATAGTATTAGGTTTGATTGCAGCTTCTAATTTAGCCAAATCAATTAAACCATTTCTTTCTACTTGTAAGTAAGTCACTTCACCACCTTTTTTCTCGACCACTTTGCAGGTATCTAATACTGCTTTGTGTTCTGTTTGTAAAGTGATAATGTGATTGCCCTTACGCGCATACATTTCAAAAACACCTTTTATTGCTAAGTTGTCGCTTTCCGTAGCGCCAGACGTAAATATAATTTCTTTAGGATCAGCACCTATCAATTTTGCCAATTGCTCTCTTGCATAATCTACCGCTTCTTCTGCTTCCCAGCCAAAAGGGTGATTTCTACTAGCCGCATTCCCTGGCATTTGATGAAAATAAGGCACCATTGTATCTACAACCCTAGGATCAACAGGTGTTGTAGCATTATTATCTAGATATACTCTACGATTATCCATATTCTTCACTTTCCAATTTTATTAATTAGACTAAATCTAAAGTAGCCTTTCGTTCTGCAAAAATAACACAAATTCTATTAAAAAGTTTGTCCGTTATTCGATTATTTACATCAATTGCATAAAAATTGATACTAAAAGGGCATTCATCGAAAGAAGAAAAATGAATAAAACATTATTATGACAAGAAATACTATCTTTTTTACAGAAAAAAAAATATCTTTTTTAGTTAGAAAGAATTAACTTGCAGCATATTTTAAAGACTACTGACCATTCAATTATGATAGAAGTATTATGGATAGCTTTTCCACAATTTGAAACCCAAGAACTACACAAAATCTCAAAAGGATTAGGCTATCACTCTTATAATAATGCTGGTACTTATGCTAATAAAGGTCACGCAAAGATTTGGACACAATATCTACTCAACCTCAAACCGATGGATTGGGATAGATTATTTAAAAATTATAATGCTGCCTTAGAACTTCCATCAATACTTTTCTATCGTGATTTAATCAAACATAATCCACAATTAAAAGTCATTATCTATGATATCGACTATAAGTTAGCTTATAAACGTTATAAGCGAATAAAGCGATTGATGAATAGTTTGAAATGGATTAAAATATTCAAACATCCGCGAGAATACGTCAGTTTAGGAGAAAAAACCCTTCATTTTCTTTTTAAAGGAGACGATTCTTATGAGAATGCGGTGAAAGAATATCAATTATTAATCGAGGATGTGAAAAATGTTATTCCTCCTAATCAATTACTCATTTTTAAACCTAATGATGGATGGGAACCAATTTGTAATTTCTTAGAAAAGGATATTCCCACACAGGCATTTCCTATTCAATACAATAAAGAGAAAGACAAAGTTATTATCAAAAATATTATATTCTCAAGCCTAATTAGAAAAGATGCGCTATTTATTATTTTCTACATTAGTGTTATTTGTGGACTTTTGGCCTACCTCTTGTTTTTTTATTCTTAATCTTTTTTAGAATAAAAGGAAATTTCTACTTTTCAGCCGCTTTTGTAGCGAAAAACCAATTTTTTATCATTTCTCCACTCAATTATCAAAAACAAACTGCATAAATCTCATCATTTCTCTTCTATAAAACCAACTTCACATATATTTTATAAAGATATTCGCAATAATAAAATCAACAATGTCTATAAATAAATTTCATCCAATAATTAAAAAAAACTCACCTTGACACTTAATTAACGGTCAAATAGTGAAAATTTCGTAACTTGCGATGTTTTTTGAAAATACTTATAGCAGAAGCAATGGATTGGAAATCAAAGATAGACATGACGCGTTTGCCAAAACACGTTGCAGTTATTATGGACGGAAATGGACGATGGGCAAAAGAACACGGGCGACCGCGTGTTTTTGGACATCGTAGTGGCGTAAAAGCCGTAAGAGAAACCGCAGAAGCAGCAGCAGAAATAGGTATTGAGTACGTGACTTTATATGCTTTTTCAACGGAAAATTGGAATCGCCCAAAATATGAAGTTGATGCTTTAATGACCCTATTAGTCTCTACACTCCGAAAAGAAATTCGTACACTCAACGACAATAATATCAAATTAGGTGCGATTGGTAATCTCACAGAATTACCTAAGAAATGCTATAAAGAATTGATTGAAGCCATTGATAAAACAAAACATAACACTAGAATGACTATGCTTTTGGCATTGAATTATAGTGGGCGTTGGGAAATTACTAATGCGGTCAAAAAAGTAGCTAGTGAAGTGAAAGCAGGTAATATTGATATTAATGACATTGATGACGATTATTTTGCTAAACACCTGAATACCAAAAATATACCAGACCCAGAATTATTAATTAGAACGAGTGGAGAATCACGAGTCAGTAATTTTTTACTTTGGCAATTGGCTTATACGGAGTTTGCTTTTTTACCAATTTATTGGCCTGATTTCAGACGCGAGCATTTTTATAAATCATTAGTTGATTTTCAAAATAGGGAACGAAGATTCGGAAAAACTAGTGAACAAATAACTTAGATTAATATAATTGTTATAATTATCTCGGTAAACACTTGATTATTAATCATTTAATGATCAAAAAGCTATTATTATTTAACAATAATAGTAATTTTCGCAATCATAGTAATCCCTCAAATTAATTCAATGTTTAAAAAAACATTGGCAGCGATTAAAATACAAATACCGTTTTTCGATGGTATAATATAGAATGGGCTTCTTTTAGATTTTTTTCAAAAAAGTTCAATATTTAATTAAATAGAGAGAAGATAGAAAGAGTATAAAAATCATAAGATGAAAAAAGTAATCATATCTTTTTTATTGTGTGTAGGATTTGTGGCAGGTTTTGTCATCAATGGCTCGGCACAAATTGATTATTCGAATCCACAAGATTACGAAATTGGTGGTGTTCGTGTAACAGGCAATAAATTTACTGATTCGGGGGCGTTGATCTCTATTTCGGGTTTAAAAGTTGGAGCTAAAGTCAAACTTCCAGGAGACGAAATTCCTAAAGCAGTTAAGAAATTGTGGAAACTACGCTTATTCACAGATATTCAAATTAAAATTGAAAATAAAATCGGTGATGTTTTAATGCTTGTTATTGAGGTACAAGAATTGCCAAGATTGGCGAGATATTCTTATGCAGGTGTGAAAAAAAGTAAGCACAGCGATTTGAATGATGCTGTTTCTCGTCATTTGTTGAAGGGTGGTATCGTGACGGAAAACATCAAGGTCAATGCTAAAACGGCCATTCAAGGCTATTTCATTGAAAAAGGTTATTTGGATGCAGAAGTTGAAGTGAAAGAAGAAGCAGATAGCATTATGACTAATGCGATTCGTTTGGTTTTCGATATTAACAGAGGCAGTCGAGTTAAAGTAGCGGATATTGTATTCAAAGGCAATACGAATGTTAGCAATAGAAAGTTGAGGAAAAAAATGGATAATACGAAACGTAAGAGACGTATTTTCGCTTCTTCTAAATATATCAAAGAAGAATATGAAGCAGATAAAGACGCAATCATTGCTTATTATAATACTATCGGTTTTAGAGATGCTAAGATTTTAAAAGATAGTATCTTCAAAACAGAGGATGGCGAAGATGTGGTTATTGCTATTCATATTGAAGAAGGAACGCGTTATTTTATTCGCAATGTGACTTGGAAAGGTAATTCAATCTATTCTGATAAACAGTTGACGGATGTATTAGGCATTCAAAAAGGAAATGTTTATAACGAAGAATTGCTTTCAACTCGTATTAATTATAGCCAAGATGGGCGAGATATTAATACGCTTTATATGGATAATGGTTATTTGTTTTTCCGTGCTACGCCTGTTGAAGTAGCAATTGTAGGAGATTCAATTGATATGGAAGTTCGTATTTTTGAAGGCCCTAAAGCTACAATTGATCGAGTGGTTATTATGGGAAATGATAGAACGAATGAACATGTTGTTCGTCGTGAATTGAGAACTAAGCCAGGAGAAAAATTTAGTCGTTCAGACATTATTCGTTCACAACGTGAGATTGTCAACTTGGGCTATTTCAATCAAGAAAATCTAGGTATTAATACGCCTGTAAATGCACAGCGCGGAACGGTTGACATCGAATATACAGTGGAAGAAAAACCATCGGATCAGCTAGAATTATCAGCAGGTTGGGGTGGTTTTAATGGGGTAATTGGTACGTTAGGTGTAACGTTCAATAACTTTTCGATCCGCAATATCTTTAATAAAGAGTCTTGGAATCCACTTCCACAAGGAGATGGACAACGCCTTTCAATTAGAGCGCAAACGAATGGTCGTTTTTATCAATCTTATAATGCGTCTTTCACAGAGCCTTGGTTAGGAGGAAAGAAACCGAATTCATTTACAGTTGGTGGTTATTATACCTTATATACTAATGGTAGAGACAAAGAGAGTTCTCAATATAGTGCATTAGGTATTGCAGGTGCTTCTGTTAGTTTAGGAACACGTCTGAAAAGACCAGATGACTTTTTTGTATTGAATGTAACAGGTTCTTATCAAAATATTAGCTTGAACCAGCGTCAAGGATTTTCATTGGATAATGGACAGCCTGTAACAGATGGTAATTATAATAACGTGAATTTGAATGTAACGATTTCTCGTAATTCAATTGACGCGCCTATTTTCCCAACTACAGGATCTAAAGTATCTGTTTCGGCTCAACTTACACCGCCTTATTCTTTATTTAATGATAAAAATTATGCAGAATTAGGTATTGAGGAGCGTTTCAGATGGTTAGAATACCACAAATGGAATGTTCGTGCAGAATGGTACAGTACTTTATTTGATAAATTAGTTGTCAAAACGGCTGCTAAAATTGGTATCTTAGGTTCTTATAATCCAGAAATTGGTTTATCTCCATTTGAGCGTTTTGAGTTAGGTGGTGATGGTATTACCAACTTTGTAGGTATTCAAGGAAAAGACATCGTATCGTTGAGAGGTTATGAAACGGAAGACTTAGAAGTCAATCAGAATTATGATGGTGCAGCAGCATTCAATAAATTCACGATGGAATTACGTTATCCGTTCTCATTAAATCCAATGTCAACAATTTATGCTTTAATGTTTGTTGAGGGTGGTAATTCATTTATTAACTTAAAAGATTACAATCCATTCGAATTGAAACGTTCTGTCGGTGTTGGTCTAAGAGTATTCTTACCAATGTTTGGTACGCTTGGTTTTGATTACGGTTTAGGTTTCGATAAAGAGTTACAGCCAGGTTCTTCTTGGACGGATTATGGAAACTTTAATATTATCTTAGGATTTGAGCCAGAATAGGCATTTATTCTTACTAAAAAAAACAGGCTTGGTATTGATACATTTCAATATTAAGCCTGTTTTTTTTTAGTAAAGGAGCGAGGGGTCAGGGGTCAAGGGTCAGAAAAAAAGTAAGTTACCAATAAAAATCGGTTCACACCCCTTTTAGCATCTTTAATAAGTAATAATTTGACCTGATTCTCTAATAATTCTCAACAGAAAAAATATCTTCAGAAGACAAATTGCCCCGAAGCAATAATCATATATGTTTTTTTCATATAAAAAGATCAAAATAGACAACCTTCTGAAAAAACCTTCGTACAAAAAAGAAACGATTAGCAAAACATAGGTTTTTTTGATAAAAAAAATATGGCCAATCACATTAAATTCTTACCCAAATAAATCTAAGGAACTCATTAAATATAGTTTATATTCAAAATAAATATCTTTATGACTAACAAATGATTAGTTGGTCAAAAGTGATAAAAAAACTATATTTAACTATTGTTCCAAAACAAATTAACAAAACCTAAAATAGTTTTATCTGATTTAATATTTTTATAGTAATTTATAATAATTTGATAATCAGATCATAACACAAAACGATTACCGTTATGAATGGCTATTCTATCCAATATGTCATTTTCTTCCTAATGCTGTCTGTGCAGAGTTTTGCAGCTCCGCAGAAGACCAGTTTTGTGTATTATTCAGAGGATATTTCTCTCAGATACGAACAAAGCATTATACCTAGAATTAAAATTAAAACGAACGATGCCTCTATCCAACATTTTTATAATGAACTAGAACAATTACCCTTTCGCCCCTTATTGTTTCAATTAATGCGTTATCGAAGGGATTTGGATCTAAACAGTTATTTATACTATGACTTAATTCATAAGGCAGTTGCATCTATATATAGCGAAAAATCAAAAAACTATAGAACTTTAGTAGAATGGTATTTATTAGCCAAATCTGATTTTGATGTACGTTTGACTCATTTAGCTCAGCATATTTATTTATATGCTTATACTGAAGATCCAATTTATAATATACCGATCATTCAATTAAATAAAAAAGAATTTATCAACTTAACGGATGTTAATACCACTCAAACATCTAATAAACAACATTCCTTTTTTGTAGTTGATTTTGTACCAAATGAAGCTGGTCAGCCACTTTCTTTCCAATTAGATGAATTGCCCAAATTGAAAAAAACCCCCGTTGAGAAAAAATTAGTTTTTGCACATCGCAATGAATTACATCGTTTAACAATCACAATTGATGAGACAATTATT
>CAKZLL010000303.1 GCA_937125475.1 uncultured Saprospiraceae bacterium
AAAGGAAATGAAACAGTTTTTGGAAACTAATCCAGGGTTAATGTCTCGTTTTGATAAGAACTTTGATTTCAAGGATTATAATGAATCGCAGTTATTAGAAATCGCTGAAATGATGTTCAACTTGGAAGATTTGCGCATGAATAATGCTGCTAAAACGCATTTACAAAAATATATTATGGGCTTAGTTGTCAATAAACATAAGTATTTTGGTAATGCTCGAACGGTCAGAAAAATCGTTCAACAAGCAGTGAGACAGCAAAATCTAAGAATGGCAGAGGTTCCAATCGCGAAACGTACGGACAAAATGATACAAACCGTTACAATCGACGATGTTAAAGAATTTAGCTTAATGGAAAACGATACAGAGAAAAAGACGATCGGATTTCGGTAGTTAATTAATTGATAATGAAGAATTGATAATGAAGAAATTCACGCTAATCCGCCCCTTCTTCATTATCAATTCTTTTATTTGCTCTGTAAATTAAAAAAATCAGTACTCCAACTAAGACCACAGCAAGCATACTTAATTCAAATTCCCATTCAGGATTTCTCCGACCGATTGATCTACATAACGCTATTGATGCACCTAGTGCAAAATAAATGAACCCTCCTGTGTTTATTTTTTTCTTTTTATCTTCCATCGTATTTTTTTTAATAATAATTAGGCAATGTTAGGCAAAGGCATGCCTTTGCCCTACGGGTTTTTATCATTAATTTGAGCATAAATATCTACACTCATCCATTGATTATCTTTTAGTTCACAATCTTTCATTGTGCCTTCATATTTGAAATTCAATTTAGCTAATCCTCTTTTGCAATTTTGATTATTACTTTCTACAAAGCCTTCAATTCTATGCAAATTCATTCCTGTAAAACCATATTTTACGATCAAAGGCATAGCTTCGGTCATAATACCTTGTCCCCAAAATTCAGGGTATAACCAAAAACCAATCTCTGCTTTTTGATTCGTTTGATCCCATTCATTAAAACCACCACCGCCAACAAAAGTAACATTTTCTTTCAAACAAATTGCCCACCAAATGCCTTTTCCATCTTTTTCAAGATCTGAAAACCAATCCATTTGAGCTTTTGTAGCTTCCAAACTATCATAACTCACGCCATAATATTTAATAACGGCAGGATTAGAAAGTCCTTTATAAACATTTTCTAAATCTGCTGGCACAAACTGACGCAAGACTAAACGTGATGTTTCTATTATTGGAAATGATTTCATAAATAATAATGATTTTTTTGTAGTTATTTTGCAAATTAAAACGAAAATAGGAACATAGATAACACAGTTTTTTTCAAAATTTGAGGATAATATACGTTCCCATTTTGCTTATTAGACTTATACGGCGGTTAGTTATTTAGCGAGACGGCAGGAAATTTTGTTTTGAACGAGGCAAAATTTTTCGGAATAGCCAGAGCTATTGCTAGAAATTTTAACGAAGTACAAAATTAAATTTGCCCGTTATAGCAAATTAAGTAGCCGCCGTACAAGTCTATTTAACAATTTTCAAACTTAAATCTAAACTAGGATTTGAATGTGTCAATGCACCAATTGAAATAAAATCAATGCCAGTTTCCGCTTTTGCACGCAAAGTTGTCATCGTAATACCGCCCGAAGCTTCCACTTCAAATCGTTTATTAATGATTTTTACCGCTTCTCTTTGCAAATCTGCTGTAAAATTATCTAACATGATTCTCGTTACTTGACCAACAGAAAGCACTTTGTGCAATTCCTCCAAATCACGCACTTCCACCGTAACATTTAGATTTAATCCTTTCGATTTTTGATATGCTGCTACACGCTCAATCGCCTCAATCACGCCTCCTGCTGCATCAATATGATTATCTTTTATCATTATCCAATCATACAAACCCCAACGATAATTCGTTCCACCTCCGATGAAAACCGCCCATTTTTGAAGCATTCTAAATAAAGGTGTGGTCTTTCGTGTATCCAAAATTTGAACAGGTAAATCCTTGACAACTTCCACATACTCACGCGTCATCGTCGCAATTCCGCTCATTCGTTGCATCGTATTAAGTGCGAGGCGTTCAGCTTGTAACAAAGCTTGTGCGTTGCAAGTAACATAAAACGCAATATCTCCTTTTTTCACAGGCGTTCCATCCTTGATTAATAGCTCGATTTCGGCAGTTGGATCTGCGTATTTGAATATTTGAACAGCAATTTCAACTCCTGCCAAAATCCCATCATCTTTTACCAAAAGTCGAGCTTTATCGCGTTTATCGCTAGGAATACACGCCAACGAAGTATGATCTCCCTCTCGTACATCTTCATGAAAACCTCTTTTGATAAAATCGTCTAATTCAGTCTGATTATATTTAAAATCCATGTTTTATTATTTATAGGTAGATCAAAATCATCTTTTCCTCTACATTTTAATTCAATTGCACAAATCTAAAACTATCTTAGCAATTCATCACAGTTATTTATTACCAAAGAACAAGAAAGCGATTTTAAATTTTATAAATATGGAATTAATACTACTATATAATAATCTATCATCCGACACAATTAGCTCAATTTTTGTCTTTGCGATTACAGGGTTAATCTATGCTTATTTCTTTCTGTTTAAACCCCAAGTTGACCTATTTTTTCTTAGAAGAATATTTCATCATGGCTTTTTATCTCCTTTCAATTCATTAAGATTTAAAATTGCCCAAACAAGATATAATACCCCATCATTAATCGGTCAATATAAAGGTTATACAATTGAAATAAGCCTCAACAGCAACAGATGGGGAATTCCAATAAGAGATTTCGTCATTTCTATTCATTTCGAGCCGACAAAGACACTAAAAGACTTCTTTTCAGAGGATCAAAACTACATTTTTAACAAATATCAAAAAGATCAAATAAAATACGCATTCTGCTGGAATTATCTAGTTTCTCAAGATTCATATCGTTTTAAACAACCTAATAGTGAAGAGATTATCAAAGAAATAACTTCCATGATTCATATTTTAGTAACAAGAGAATTACAACCTATTTCTGCCAAAAGAATAGAAATATTAAATAAAAAATATGATTTGTTCTTTGATAATTATAAACCTGAACGTCCTTAAATTATAAATACCTTTTACTAAATTATACTATTTCTCAATAAATTTTCAATTCCACATAGGGGAATAATCTTTTTCATTTGTCTCTTCATCAAACAAGGATTAGAAAGTCTTTTTTGAGTTTCTTATTTAATTACATTCAAAGTCATTTACATTTATAAAATTTTACGAATGAAAAATTTCATTTTTCTAATGGGCATTTTTTTGCTTCATTCAACACTTCAAGCTCAATCATTAAATCGCGAAAATCTAGCTTACAATTTCTCTTATTTTGGAGAAACTGCTATTCATCCTGGGATAAAAGTCGGTGTAGAATATGCTTTTTATGAAAAAACAACTACTAAAAAACGCTGGTTCAAAAAACGACAAGAGCGACTCGGACCTAAAATCAAAAAACATCAATTTGTTTGGACAGGCAATCTCGCTTTTTACAATCATCCTAACAATCATTCTGGATTACTTTTAAACGGAGAAATCGGTTGGAAACGCACCAAAATGCGTAAAGGAAGTACTTTTGCCACGTATTTAGGCGCAGGTTATTTGCACCGATTTTATAATATTGATACTTATCAATTAGGTACAAATGGCGAACCAGACAAAATTACTGCGGCTGGACAAAGCGCGTTTGTTGCTTCTTTTGCCGTTGGTTTTGGTCGAGATTTAAGTGTTAGAAGAAACTTACCTATCGCATATCACATCAAGCCTACCGTTTTATTTCAAACACCTTATAACCATTCTGGCGTTTTGAATGCCGCTCTTGAAGTCGGTGTTACTTACAAAATCAGCCAATAAAAGCTAATAATTTTACAAAAAAAATATCATGAAATCATATCAAATTATATTGTTAAGTCTCGTTTTATTCATTTTAGCGAGTTGTTCCAAATCAAATACAGATACATACGAACGTTTTTATTTTAAAAATAACGGTGCAGATCTAGCCGTTCAAGTTGATGGAAATCGTGCTTCCAAAACTTTTATTTTATTGCTTCATGGCGGGCCTGGTGGTAGTGGTTTCGAATATAATTCGGGCAGTTTTACTG
>CAKZLL010000304.1 GCA_937125475.1 uncultured Saprospiraceae bacterium
TAAAAGGCTCGATTGAAAAGGAGTTTGAAATTAGAAAAACACACTTCGATGACGATTACACCGCCCGAGAAGGCATTAAAAATGTTATTCAACAAAAAGAAAAACTAGCTTTCGCAAATATTGACAAACTAGTCAATCGTTGCATTGTAGTTTATAATGAAGTCGCAGATAAGACAATCGACCGATTGAGCGATGAAATTGGTTTTTTTAATATTACTTGGAGATCAATTCGCTCTGTTTTTTCAAGTGGAGCATCGACCAAAGACAATATCGAGGCACTAAAAAAAGAACATATTGAAGTATTGAGTAAAGAGACGAATGAGATCTTATCGGATGGTTTGAATAATGTAAAGTCGGATATTCAATATATGGTGATTGGTGTGAAAAACGAACTAGATAAGCTTCGCGAAAAACATCAAACCAGCTCAGAAATGTTTCAATTCATAGACGCAAAACGCAATGAAATTCTAATCAGATTGAAGCATAGTTTGACTGATTTTATTGAAAAATCTCCTGTTTTTCGAGGCGATAACTTTATAAAAGGCGATGTAGATTATTCAGGAGTTGGTATTGCTGGAGGTGTTGCAGCGGCTGGCGCGGCAATTACTGTGATTTCACAAGCAGCTATTTTGGACATAACGGGCGGAATTGCAACTGCTTTAGGTGTAATGATTGCTGGCGGAATTGCAACACTCAATAAAAGTAAATTTCTAAGAGAAACACGCGGATCGCTTAACGAAAACCGCGAAAAATTCCAAACCGAATTGGAAGGGAATTTAAAATCATACATCACCGAAATCAAAAGCCATGTTGATCAGCAATTTGGCGAATTTGATAATCATTTAGAATCGGAAGCCCTTCAAATTCAAGATTATAATGAACTAATTACCGATCTTGATCGAGACTTAAAATCTTTAGAAAATAAAGTTTTAACGGAACGTAGTGTTTAAAATCACAGTTTAAGTATTAAAAAAATGAGTAATCGTATAAGTAATGAAAAATATATAAATCCATTAACTGATTTTGGATTTAAGAAACTATTTGGAACAGAAATTAATAAAAACCTTCTGATAGACTTTCTGAATCAAATTTTGCCTAAAGATAAGAAAGTAGAAGAGTTAAGTTATGCTTCTACGGACAAATTAGGGAAAACGCCATTAGATCGAAAAGCGATTTTTGATTTGTATTGCAAAGGGAAAAATGGCGAGCGTTTTATTGTGGAAATGCAAAAAGCAAAACAAAACTATTTTAAAGATAGAAGTGTTTTTTATGCGACTTTCCCAATACAAGAACAGGCAAAAAAAGGAGATTGGGATTTTAAATTAGAGCCAGTTTATTCGATTGGGATATTGGATTTTATATTTGATGATCATAAAACAGATAAGACATTACATCACGTTATTGAATTTAAAAATCAAAGAGGAGAGGTGTTTTTTGATAAACTTAAACTAATATATCTAGAATTACCTAAGTTCAAAAAAAAGGAAGAAGAGCTTAAAAGCCATTACGAAAAATGGCTTTATGTACTTCGACATCTTTCAAAACTACAAGATCGTCCAAAGAAATTACAAGAAAAGATATTTAAACAAGTATTCGAAGCTGCGGAAATAGCCAGTTTTACAAAAGCAGAAAGAGAGGCTTATGAAGAAAGTTTAAAACATTATCGAGATATAAAAAATATTGTAGATACTTCTAGGGAAGAAGGAAGAATGGAAGGAAGAGAAGAAGGAAGGAAAGAAGGAAGGATGGAAGGAATTGAAGAAGGAAAACTTGGAATTGCAAGAACAATGAAAGCTGATAATGAACCAATAGATAAAATCATAAGATATACTCAATTGACAAAAGAACAAATTGAAAAAATATAAAAACGCTTACTGTCGTTAATTCGGTCAAGTAATGAATCATCAAATCAATGAAACCACTAACTATTCTAGCCATTTTCCTTTTTATAGGAAATTCCCTTTTTGCACAACAAATACAATTTAAATTAAATGAAGCTACTCCTGTAAAAGAACGATTGGAAGGCTTTGAACAGCGAAAAAAGTTAATCAAAAACTCCATTGTCAACGAAGTTAAATTCAGAAATGTTGGCCCAACTGTGATGAGCGGGCGAGTGACAGATATTGATGCAAACCCTGCCGATCCATCAGAATTTTATGTAGCATATGCATCAGGTGGTTTGTGGCATACAACGAGTAATGGCACTGATTTTACGCCTATTTTTGACAATGAAGCCGTGATGACTATTGGCGATATTGCAGTAGATTGGACAACGCGGACGATTTGGGTCGGAACAGGCGAAAATAATTCTAGCCGCTCTTCTTATTCGGGAGTTGGGGTTTATAAAAGTACTAATAATGGTAAAGATTGGGAATATCTTGGCTTAGGCGAATCACATCATATTGGACGAATTGTTTTACATCCTACCGATAAAAATACGGCTTGGGTTGCAGCTTTAGGACATTTATATTCTGAAAATGGAGAAAGAGGCATTTATAAAACAATTGATGGAGGTAAAAATTGGACACATACACTAAATGGAGGCGAAAATATAGGAGTTATTGACCTACTTATTGATGCAGAAGATCCAAAGATTTTGTACGCTGCAAAGTGGGAAAAAGCCCGTCGAGCGTGGAATTTTATGGAAAGTGGACGTGGTTCTGGTATTTATAAATCAACTGATGGCGGTGATAAATGGACAAAAATCACGACGCAAAGAAGTGGTTTTCCAACTGGAAAAGGCGTTGGTAGAATAGGTTTGGCGCAATATAAAAAAGATGGAAAAGATATTTTATACGCGATTTTGGACAATCAAGATCGAAGACCTAAAGGAGAGAATATAGAGAAAAAAGGCTTAACAAAAGACGCATTAAGAACGATGAGCAAAGCTGATTTCTTAAAACTACCTAAAAAAGAGATCAAGGATTTTTTAAGTAAAAATAACTTTCCTAAAAAGTATAAGGTTAAGAAAGTTATAAAAATGGTTAAAACGGATAAAATTCAGCCGCTCGCTTTAGTTGAATATTTGGAAGATGCCAATTCTCAACTATTTGATACACCTGTGGAAGGATTAGAAGTCTATCGTTCAGAAGACGGAGGGAAGTCTTGGAAAAAAACGCATGATAATTATATTGATAATGTTTATAATTCTTATGGTTATTATTTTGGTCAAATCCGTGTTTCTCCTCACAACCCCGATAAGGTTTACATTATGGGCGTGCCGATCTTGATTTCTAAAGATGGCGGAAAAACATTTAAATCCATTAATCGAAGAAATGTTCATGTCGATCATCACGCGCTTTGGCTCAATCCGACGCGAGATAAACATATTATTAATGGTAATGATGGTGGTGTGAATATTTCTTATGACGATGGAAAAACGTGGTTTAAGTGTAATTCTCCTGCTGTTGGTCAATTTTACACCGTTAATATTGATATGGAAAAACCTTATAATGTTTATGGTGGTTTTCAAGATAATGGGGTTTGGGTTGGCCCGAGTACCTATAAATTAGGTAGTAAAAGTTGGCACAATTCGGGAAATTATCCTTATAAAAATTTGCTTGGAGGTGATGGAATGCAAGTCATGATTGATAGTCGAGACAATAACACGGTTTATACAGGCTTTCAATTTGGGCATTATTATCGAATTAATAAAGCGACAGGCAAACGAAAATACATTCGCCCACAGCATGAATTAGGCGAACGACCTTTGCGTTTTAATTGGCAATCACCTATTCATTTATCGAGTCACAATCAAGATATTTTATATTTTGGTGCGAATAAAGTCTTTCGTTCAATGAATCAAGGTAAAAGCTTACAAGCGATTTCACCAGATTTAACTTTAGGTGGTCGAAAAGGAGATGTACCTTATGGTTCTTTGACGACTATTCATGAATCTGCCTTGAAATTTGGTTTGATTTACGTGGGAAGTGATGATGGTTTGATACATGTTTCTAAAGACGGTGGAAATAATTGGGCGCGAATTAGTGATGATTTGCCACAAAGAAAATGGGTAAGCCGTGTGCAAGCTTCACAACATGATGAAGCAACAGTTATAGTTACATTGAATGGTTATCGCAATGATGATTTCAATTCTTATATTTATAGCTCGAAAAATTATGGCGAAACTTGGGAACGCATTGGCACAGATCTACCGAAAGAACCAATTAATGTAGTGCGAGAAGATCCAAAAAATCCGAATATTTTATATGTTGGCACAGATCATGGTTTGTATATTTCATTGGATAAAGGCGCTCATTTTATGGGAATGAATAATAATTTGCCAGCGGTTTCGGTTCATGATTTAGTGATTCATCCTAGAGATAATGACCTGGTTGTTGGGACGCATGGACGGTCGATTTATATAGCGGATGTTAGTCAGTTGCAGCAGTTAGATGAGAAGTTGATGGAAGAACCTTTAGTTCTTTTTGATATTGAGAAAGTGAGATATTCCTCTCGATGGGGAAGTATTCGCAATACTTGGTCTAAGTCCTATCAACCTAAACGAACGATTGCTTTTTATTGTAACAAAGTAGAAAAAATCCAAATCAAAATTAAGTATAATGAATTGATTTTGAAGGAAATAGAAGTTGATGCAGTTACAGGTCTAAATTTTATAGATTATGATTTAACAATTGATGAAAATGCAAAAAAACTTGAAAAAGAATTAAGCACAGGTGATAAAAAAATAAGCCTTGAGCCAGCAAAAGATGGCAAAGTTTATTTGCATAAAGGAAAATATACTATTGAAATTTCTACCGAATCAGAACGGAAAGAGAAAGAATTTAAAATAGTGAAAAAATAAATTTTAGGATAATTTTTATTCAAGTATTCAATTTGGTTGATGAAGTGTTACAAACTGAATTGAATGCTTGACATTAGATAATATTTCTACAATTAATTCATCAGCATTTTCATTCGCTCTCAATCGTTTCTCCGTTTCTTTGCAAATCGCAAAACTGTCTTTCATGCTCAAGATAGAAAAACTACCAGCGAGATTATGAATTAATAAAATCAGCTCAGAAGAATCATTTTTTTGTGCTTCTGGAATTTTTACTAAAGCATTTTCAAGTTCTTCTTTTAGAAGTTCTTTCATTTTTACTTTAAATTCCTCATTGGGAAACTGTTCAAAATAATCCAAATTAGGATCATTTAATGGAACTACTCCCTTATTAATAATACTTTCAAAAGTACTTTGGATTAAAGGTTTTTGCAAATAGGAAATAGGCTGAGGTTCTAATCCTTTTTCTAAATAGATGCTATTAGACAAGACATAATAAGGCGTTTTACCCCATAGAGGAACAATACCAGCAAAATTAGCAGAGCCAATTCTACGATCTGTAAAAATAATATCGAAGGAAATTTCTTTTAATAAATCAGGTAATTGATCCAAATCGTCGGTAATAGTCAATGCAATATTTGAAAAATTAGAACAAACCCATTCCATATTTCTTTTGTCAATCAGATTATCTTCAACATATAGAACTTGAACTTTCAAAATATTTTGTTTTAATTATTCACAATTTTTGCTTGCCCCCAATACGATGCAATACTTTCTACAATTTTATTGTAGTCATTCATGCTAAAAGGCTTAGTAAAATATCCTGCTATTTGATAATCATAACATTGAATAATATCTTTTTCGTTTTTAGAGGAGCTTAAAACGATAATAGGGATTCTACGAAAAGTCAAATCATTTTTCATTTTCTCCAAGAATTCAAATCCGTTCATAACGGGCATTCTTAGGTCTAATACAATGAGTTTAGGAAGGTGATGTCTTCGCTCATTAAGGAAGTCTAAACCCTTTTCGCCATTCATTGCGATTTCTACTTTGCCAGAATACTCACTAGCTTCAAGTGCCATTTGAAAGCGCATGATTTCTAGTTTGCTATCCTCTAGATATAAGATGTAAGATAGGTCGTTAGCCATTGTACTGATGTTGTTAATTTTGCAAGATTAGATAAATGTACTTTTTTATGAAAAGTGCTTATAATCAATGATTTAAGTCAAAAATTATTATACTAATCTGGGCAATTATATTTAATTTTGATTAACTAATATTGTTATGAATTGCTTTAATACAATTCATTATAATACTTTATTTAGATAGTTTTTAAAGAAAAAAATTTACTGTTTGCTTTATTTTAGTTAACCTATTCAATCAATACTTTTAAAAATTATATTAGTTGACTTATTGTTTATTATTAATGCTAAAAATCTGATTAGTGTGTTTGTTTATTTTACAAAAGTAGTAAATTAACTAATATAGTACAAATTAATAATTGCGCTTTAGTGTTTATTTCTTTACAAAAGAAGAAATAATTTGTTCTTTTAGATTTAGTAATAGGTTTTAATAATGTTGTTGTGAACATATTAACTATTAAAATTGTTTAATCTCTTGTTCTATTTTTCTTTTTGAAGAAACGAAACGTAATTAAGAAGTTTCTTAATTGTTTTTAATCATTTTAGCTCTAAAAACTTGATTGTTAGTTAATATTGTTAAAAAAATAATACCATTAGGTAAATTATTCTGATTAAAAAAAACTTGATTAATTCCACTTGTAATGATATGCCCTTTTGTATCAATTAATTGTCCTAATGAATTGGTTATCAATAAAATGCCAGCTTCTGTTGATGTGGAATTGAATGAAAATGTGAACACACCATTATTAGGATTAGGATAGATTATTAAATCAGTAATGTCTATTTTTTTGATTGATGAACAATCGTCTATCATCAATTTTTTATCAAATCTTTTTTCGACCTGTTTTTGTAAAATACAAGCCCGTTCATTAAGAAATTCACTGGTTAAAGTAATATTTTCTAACCAACTATTGTATTCTAGTGGAATTGAGAATCTATTGATTTGATTATTAATCTCGGAACCAATTTCGGCAATTATTTTTTGATAAAATGGCTTGGAGGCGCTATAATTTAATTGATTTTGGAGCAAGTTTTCTAATCGTTTAAAGAATTGATCTTTAAACTCTTCATTCGCAAGGAATTTTCTTAAAAATAAAGTTGAACGGGGATTAGTTGAAAAATCGTCCTCTTCTATACTCAAAGCATTTTCAAAACCATCAAATATGGTGTGCCTGCAAAGGGGATGATTTCTTGGCAAGCACAATTGAAACCCGCAGAGATGCAAGCAGTGGCGAGTTACCTCTACCAATTTGAAGGCACGAATCCTCCGAATGGTAAAGCTCCCCAAGGTGAGATTTTTATAAGAGAAGACGGTGGGAGTGCGTCTGATTCTACAAAAGTAGAAGCAGTGGACAGTACTTTGCAGACGCAATTGATGATAAAATAATTGTACTTACACACGTTTGTAACCAATAGCCTTGAAAGGGCGTAAGCCATCCCTCTTTGCTTGCGCCCTTTCAGAGTTAATAGCTTGTCTCGTAGGACGATTGCTC